>JACRIH010000209.1 GCA_016235885.1 Planctomycetales bacterium
CGGTGAAAGTCTCCCGAAGCAATTCAATGGTCGCGTCGTGATACGCGCGGACCGCCCCTCACCCCCGACCCCTCTCCCCAAAAGGGGAGAGGGGAGAATAAAAAACTCGCGCCGGCGACAGCTCAGTCGGAATTGATGCGTGTCGTCGGTTCGGGTACTGTGCAGTCCGCTGACCCGCCTGACTTCGTGATGCCTGCCCTCCCCGCCTTCGGCTGATCACAACCAATGCACTCTCCCTCCCACATGTGGCGAACGATTCTGGCTTTGGCCTCCTGGCTGCCGCTGTTCACGGAGACTTTGCCCGCTGCCGAACCCGCGCCGAACGAATCAGCGGCGAATGAGTTCTTCGAGCGCAGCGTTCGACCCGTTCTGGCTCAACACTGTTTTTCCTGCCACGGGCGAGAGAAAAAGAAAGGTGGGCTGAGCCTGACCAGCCGGGCGGAAATGTTGGCGGGTGGCGAGAGCGGAGCCGTCGTCGAACTCGGCAAGCCGAAGGACAGCCTGCTCATCGAAGCGGTCGGATACGAGGGTGACACGCGGATGCCGCCGAACGGACGCCTCGGCGACGCAGAGATCGCCGCGCTGCGGAAATGGGTGGAACTGGGAGCGCCGTGGCCCGAGTCGGCGACAAAGGAAGCGGGCGGAATTCGTGCCAGTGGCACGATCACGGACGACGATCGCCAGTTCTGGTCGTTCCGACCGGTGAAGAATCCTGAGCCACCCGCTGTCAAAGAGACCGCGTGGCCGCGTCGATCCATCGATCATTTCGTGCTGGCGCAGCTTGAAGCGAATGGATTGAAGCCGGTCGGTGAGGCCGATCGGCGGACGCTGATTCGGCGGGCGACGTTCGACTTGGTGGGACTTCCCCCGACCCCCGAGGAAGTCGAAACGTTCGTTGCCGACGAATCGTCCGACGCGTACGAGCGACTCGTCGATCGGCTGCTCGCGTCACGACATTACGGAGAACGGTGGGCACGCCACTGGCTCGACGTGGCGCGGTATGGTGAGGATCAGGCGCACACGTTTCAGGCGCGGATGTATCCGAACGGATATCGCTATCGGGACTGGGTTGTCGAGGCGTTCAATCGCGACCTGCCGTACAACCAGTTCGTGATCGAGCAAATCGCCGGCGACCTGCTGCCCGACGGCGACCGGATCGCTCGACTGCCGGCGCTGGGGTACTTTGCCCTCGGTCCGGTGTACTACGCGGATGCCGGTTGTGCGAACCGGGCGATCGCGGATGAACTCGACGATCGCGTCGATACGCTGACGCGCGGGTTTCTCGGTTTGACGGTGTCGTGTGCGCGGTGTCACGACCACAAGTTCGATCCGATCACGATGCACGACTACTACGCGCTGGCCGGCGTGTTCGCGAGCAGTCAGTATCAGGAAGCTCCACTGGTTGCCGCCGACGTTGCCAAGCAATACGACGACCGAGCCGCCGTCGTGAAGCAGCACGAAAAGAAACAAACCGACGCGCAGGCCGATGAGGCTCGAAAGCTTGGTGAATCGTTCGGTTCGCACACAGCCAAGTACATCGTGGCCGCGTGGAAACTACAGAACCGCCGCCAGCAGGATGCGAAGGCGGATGTCGCCAAGGTGTCGCAGGAGTTGGGACTGCACGAGTTCCTCGTCGAACGATGGATGAAGTTCCTCACACCCGACCTGATCGCGCAGAAGCCATACCTCAGCGAGCTGAATCGGACGATTCAAGGACAAGACCCCAAGCAAGACCTCTCAGAAGATGCCGCCGCAGTGGAGGCCATCGAACGGGCGGCGGCGGCGACTCAGGAACGGCTCGTCGTCGCCTTGCGAACGCGCGACGAGCTCGACGCCGATTACGCCCGCAAAGTGGCGGAAGCGGTCGAGGCCGAGAAGGACAAGGTGGCGAAACCCAAGCTCGAACCGGCCCTCGTGGAATTGATCAAAGAACTGCTGACCGACCGCAACGCTCCGCTGGCGGTGCCGAAAGAACGGGTCGACAAGTTGCTCCCCGACGATCGCAAGTCGTTTCTCGCCGACCTCCAGAAGGAACTCGACCGACTCAAACAGGAAGTGGGACCAAAGTACGCGACCAGTCACAGCCTGAAGGAAGGCAGCCCGACCAATCTCAAGCTGCATCTGCGAGGCAACCACAAAGACTTGGGGGACGAGGTGCCGCGTCGGTTTTTGACGGTCCTCAGTCCAGCCGAGCCAGCGGCGTTTGGAGACGGGAGCGGGCGCACCGAACTGGCGAAGGCCATCGCCAGCCCCGGCAATCCGCTGACGGCTCGCGTCCTCGTCAATCGCGTGTGGCAATACCATTTCGGCCGGGGAATCGTCGGCACGCCGAGCAATTTTGGAATGCTGGGCGAACGTCCGTCGCATCCGGAATTGCTCGATCACCTGGCGGCGCGATTTGTCGCCTCGGGTTGGTCGATCAAACAACTGCATCGCGAGATCATGTTGTCGGCGACGTACCGATTGTCATCCGCCATCGACGCACGAAACCAAGAAGTCGATCCCGACAATCGCCTGCTGTGGCGAGCGAATCGCCGCCGCTTGGATATCGAAAGCTGGCGCGATTCGTTGCTGGCAGTGAGCGGCAACCTCGACCTCACGGTTAGCGGCCCGGCGGTCAATCTCAACGACACGAACAATCGCCGCCGCACACTCTACGCCGCCGTCAGCCGTCACGACCTCAACGGGATGCTGCGGTTGTTCGACTTTCCCGACCCCAACCTGACGACCGAGAAACGAGTCGTCACGCTGGTCCCGATGCAACAATTGTTCGTCCTCAACAGCGACTTCATGATCCGCCAGGCGAAATCGCTCGTCGCTCGCATCGGGAATGACAAGCTGCCAGACGATTACGCACGGATCAACCAAGCCTACCGACTGCTGGTCCAACGCGCACCCACCGAGGCCGAGACACGACTTGGGCTGACGTTTCTGGGCGCTCCGCTTCCCAACGGCGTGGCCGCTGCCGACGTGAAACTCACGGCGTGGGAACAGTACGCTCAGGCCTTGCTGGGAATGAACGAGTTCCTGTTTGTCGATTGATTACGGTGAAACCAAGCTTCAGAATCTCAGCCCCGAAGGGGTGTCATTCGATAGCCCAGGGTGCAGCCCTGGGATTGAAGTCTGATGGAGAACGCTAGCCCCGAAGGGGCGTAATTCGTGGAGTAGCGCCCCTTCGGGGCTAAAAAAAAATCTTTGCCGTCTTCCCAGGGCTGCGCCGTGGGCTATCGAATCTGTCCCCGTTGGGGCCAAAAACCGAAATGCCTGATACATTCCATTGATTTTGCGAACGTCGCTTTCAGAGGGTGTGGTTTTTCCAAACGGCAGAAGTCAGCTGATCAGATGAAATGTGCGGGGTACACTGGGAGACGAATCCATGCTTGACGCCTCAATGTTCAACCGCCGCCAGCTTCTCAGTCAGATGGGAGGCGGCTTTGGCATGCTCGGTCTGGCCAGCGTGTTGTCGGAAGACGGCGCGACCGGCTTGGCCCAAGCAGCGACGGAAACACGCTCCGCCAGCCCACTCGGCCCCAAACCAGCGCACTTCGCCGCGAAGGCGAAGCGAGTCATCTTCCTGTTCATGAACGGCGGCCCATCGCACGTCGACACG
>JACRIH010000211.1 GCA_016235885.1 Planctomycetales bacterium
AGTCACCTGAAAGCCCACGCTCTGGCGAGCGTGGCTACGAAACTCTCGCGGTTCGACAAGAAATCGCGAAGTCGGAGCACGAGTGAATCGACACTTGAGTGTTGGAGAACAAATGACACCCAACGACGCCTACATAAAACTTCTGGACGAAGTCCGCACCACGGCGCTCCTCGAATCGTGTTCGAGTCTGCTGGGCTGGGACGAGCAAACGTACATGCCGGCGGGTGGAGCCGAGCATCGGTCGCGGCAGCAGAGTTTGCTCGCCGGTATGGTCCACGAGCGGGCGACTTCGCCGCGGATCGGGGAATTGCTCGCGGCGGTGGAAGGCTCCGACGTCGTGGCCGATCCGGCGTCACCGGCGTCGGCCAACGTGCGGGAGATTCGCCGCGACTTCGACCGGGCGACGAAGTTGCCTCGGCGGCTGGTCGAGGAAGAATCGCGAGTCTCATCGCTCGCGCAGCAGGCTTGGATCGAGGCCCGGAAGAAGTCGGACTTTGTGATCTTCCTGCCGTGGCTGGAGCAGGTCGTCGCGCTCAAGCGTGAAGAAGCGCAAGCCATCGGGTATGGCAACGGCGTCCCGTACGACGCGCTGCTCGATCAGTTCGAACCGGGGATGACGACCGCTGAAGTGAAGCGGTTGTTCGGTCCGTTGCAGGAGGAACTCGTGAAGCTGATCGGGGCAATCGCTACATCCGGCAAGCGGCCGGATCGGACGATCCTGTCTCGCAACTATCCGGTCGAGGCGCAGCGACAGTTCGGCCTCAACGCGGCAAAGCAGATTGGATTTGATTTCGACTCCGGCCGGCTGGACGAAACGGCGCATCCATTTTGTAGCGGCATCGGCCCCGGCGACTGCCGGTTGACCACGCGGTACAACCCGCAGCATTTCCCGGGCGCGTTCTTCGGCACGCTGCACGAGGCCGGTCACGGCATCTACGACCAGGGTCTCGACCCCGCGGCGTACGGAACGCCACTCGGTTCGGCCGTGTCGCTGGGGATTCATGAATCGCAATCTCGGATGTGGGAAAACTTCGTCGGTCGCAGCCGAGCATTCTGGCAGCACTTCTTCCCGAAGGCCCGGCAGGCATTTCCCGAGGCGCTGACCGATGTGTCTCCCGAGACGTTTTATGCCGCGATCAATGACGTCGAACCGTCCTTTATCCGCGTGGAAGCGGACGAGGCAACGTACAACCTGCACATTCTGTTGCGGTTCGACATCGAGCAGCAGCTCGTCGCCGGTGATCTCGCCCCACGCGATGTGCCAGCCGTTTGGAACGACACATTCCGACGCTACTTCAACCTGACGCCGCCGAACGATTCGCTCGGTTGCCTGCAAGATATTCACTGGAGTTTCGGGGGCATCGGATACTTTCCCACGTACACGCTCGGCAACATGAACGCGGCCCAGCTTTTCACTGCCGCACAGCGAGACCTCGGTGATCTGCCGGCCGCGTTCGCCCGCGGCGAATTCCAGCCGCTGAAGGAATGGCTCAATGAAAAGATTCACCGCCGGGGAAAACTCCTGCGTGCGTCACGACTTGTCGAGGAAGTGACCGGTTCGAGCCTGACGCATCACCCGTTGATGCAACATCTGCACGGGAAATTCGACGAACTGTACGGTCTATGATTTCGTGGAATGGAATTCATTCCGTTCCTTATCCAAGAGGTGAACAAATGAACAAACAGTTTCGGCCTCGTCGATTGTGGGTTGCCGTGCTCCTGTTGGCGAGTGGAGTGACAGTCGGATGTGGCGGTCAGAAATTCGGAGGACTTGCCACGGGCACCGTGGCACCGACGATCAATGCCGATGGCTGGCTGATCGGTGACGAATCGTCCGCCTCGGACCTGACCGGCAAGGTGGCGGTCGTGGTGGCTTGGGCTTACTGGTGAGGCCCCTGCCGCCAAGAGGCGACGCACCTGGTTCAGGTGCATGAAAATGTCAAAGGCGAAGGAGTCGTGTTTATCGGATTGACACCGGAAAGCGAGTCAGCGAACGACGACAGTCGGAAGTTTCTCACTGCCACTGGCGTCACGTGGCCGAATGCGTATGGGGCGGGGAAAACGCTCGAACAGTTTAAGGCCGAATACTTCCCCTCGGTGTGGGTCATCGGTCGCGATGGCAAAGTGGTTTGGAACCGGGACAGCGGCCAGTCGATCGAAGAGGCGATTGCGGCGGCGCTCAAGGCCAAGGGCTGATCGCCTGTCGAAAAACGTCGGATGGACGCCTCGTCCGTCCGACTTGTCTCAGAGATACCTGGACGGACGAGGCGTCCCCCCTACTGGTAAACCGACACCTCTGCCGCTCGCCCTACCGCCGAAAGCAGGATTTGCAAAATGAGAGAGACCCCATGCTGACATCTTCCGGCTGCGAAGTGCGACGCAAGCGATTGTTCGACCGTGTGACCCATGTGGAATGGATCGTGATCTCCGATCCGTCGTCGCTCGTGTACTTCGCCAACTTCTGCCCGTCTCCGTTCGTCTTCAATTCACAGGGGGCGGCAGCCTTGTTGCTGCTCGGCCGCGACGGCTCGGCTGTCCTCGTGGCGGACAACGCACAGGAACCATTCGCAAAATCCGCACACGTCACCGAGGCCATCGCGCCGGTGTGGTATCGCTGCGTCGAATCGGCGGGCCACCGGCGGTCACTGCTCGTGGAAACCACCGCAAAGCAATTGCTGGCTCGCGGTGTGCAAGACATTGGGTACGAAGCGGCCTCGTGTCCGGCGGGGTTGATCGAGTCGTTGGCAGTTGGCGGGCGTCGCCCCGCGCTGGTCAATGTCGATCCGGTCGTGAGAGAGCTTCGCGTGCGCAAGGATGCGGACGAAGTGACCGCGCTGCGACGGGCGATTCGGGCGGCGGAAGCGGGGTTCGCGGCGGGGTTGGCGGACATTTGGCCGGGCATGACCGAGTTGGATGCGTACCGAATCGTCTGCGACGCGGCTCAGCGGCAGGCGGGATGTCAGGTGCTCGTGTACGGCGACTTCGTGAGCGGCCCGCGTTGCGAGCAGGTTGGCGGACCGCCGTCATCGCGAATGATCGAACCGGGCGACTTGGTGCTGCTCGATTTTTCGGTGGTGATCGATGGCTATCGCGGCGACTTCGCGAACACGTTTGTTTGCGGCGGCCGGGCGACCGCACGCCAACGCGAAATGGTTGAGGCGTGCGTGGACGCGATGCGTGCGGGTGAGGCCACCCTGCGAGCCGGCGTGCCGGCGAAGGATGTCCACCAGGCGGTGCGCGGGTGCTTCGCGTCGCGGCAACTCGACAAACACTTCCCGCATCACACGGGACACGGGGTCGGTCTCGGTCACCCGGAAACTCCGTTCCTCGTCCCCGAGAGCAGCGACACGCTGGCCGTCGGCAACGTGCTGACCATCGAGCCGGGGTTGTACGTGCCGGGTGTCGGCGGGATGCGGTACGAACGGAACTACCTCATCACCGAGACCGACTTCGAGACGCTCACGCATCATCAAATCACTATCGACCAGCCGTAGTCCTGTCGTTCCGCGACAGGACTGCCAAGTCTCAAGACTCGCGGACTGCCTTTCCACAACCGTCTACGAACGACGGTTATGAAGCGCTCGGCTTTCCTGTCGCGGAGCGACAGGGCTACTTTCGTGCAGCAGCCGGACCAACTCCGGAATGAACTTCGCGAACGCCCGGGCGCGGTGGCTGAGTTGGTGTTTAACCTGCGACGAGAGTTCGCCGAAGGTCTGATGGTACTCGCGGATCAGGAAGTACGGATCGTAGCCGAACCCGTTCGTCCCCCGCGGCTCGTCGATGATGACTCCGCGGCAGCGGCTTTCCGCACGCAGGCGGATTTCTCCCGTCGGATCGGCCAGCGCCACGCTGCACGTGTACGCGGCGGTCCGTTTTTCCAGCGGAACAGTTGCAAGTTCGGCGATCAGTTTTTGATTGTTCTTCTCGTCCGTCGCCCCTTCGCCGCTGTAGCGTGCCGAATAGATTCCGGGTTGGCCGCCGAGCGAATCCACCATCAAACCGCTGTCTTCGCCGATCACCCAGCGACCGAGTTGCGTTGCCGGCTGGCTGGCCTTTTTCGCCGCGTTCTCGGCGAACGTCGAACCGTCTTCCACAACCTCGGGCACGTCGGGGAAGTCGGCGATACACAGCACTTCGAACCCATGCGGCGCGAGCAGTTCGGCGATCTCGCGAGTCTTCTTGCGATTACGGCTGGCGACAACGATCGTGGTGGGCAGTGGCTGAGTCGGAGATGAATGTGACATCGGAGGAGTGAATCAGAGTCGGCAGAGAATCGGAATCATTCGCGGGCCACGATTGTGGCAGGACGACAACCGACTCTCAACTCTCGCCCCTCACTCTTCACTCGTCCCCACTCGCCGCTCACTTCAGCCGCGGCACTTCGATGAGTTCTGGATTGGCATCCAGAATCCAAGATTTCAGAGGCGGATCGTTGGGCCGACGACCGGGAAGCGAAATGAACTCCGCGAACAGCGCCTGGTTGCCTGTTTTCGCTTCGGCTTTGTATTTGGCTCCATACTGTTGGATGAGCCGGGCGATTTCCGGATCGTTCGGCGAATCGAAACCGCCAACGGTTACGATGGACCGATAACGCTCGTGGGCCACATACGACTCGAAGTTTCTGGCTCGCAATGCTTTCGCCAGTTTCCAGCTTTCCAACCCCGCGTTGTCCAGACTGACCTCGGTGGCCAGCTTCTTCTCGAATTCCTGAAACTTCGCCGGGTCCACTTGCGACTTGCCATTGAACGACGCGATCACCAGCGAATACTTGTGTGGGTTCTGGAACAGCGAGTGTTCGACCCCCGAGTTCAGTCGCAGCAGCAGCGGATCGGCAACCTTCTGACTCTTGACATCGTCCGGCAGCAATGGATTGCGGGTGAGAAACGCCCTGTGCAGCGGCGACTTGCCCCCCGGAACCAGCTTGGCGACCGGTTCGAGACATTTGGGTCGCAGTTGCTTGATGTACTTGAGGGTCTTCTGCGCGCGGTCGTCTTCCACCGATGGATAGTTGCCGGCGACGATCAGGATCGAATCACGCTGGGCTGCGAAGTATCGCTTTTGCATCTGCCCATAACGGTCCAGCGTTTCGAGTTCGTCCAAATGCCCTTCCTGTTTGAACGTGTACGCCGGGATGCCCAGCGCTCGCAGTTCAAAAACCAGTTCGTGCGATGCCTGCTCCGCACGAACCTTTTGTTCGGGAAGCTCGCCCCACAGACTGGTGATCATGATCATCCAGGGACCATTCTCCTTCGACAGCGGATACAGCTTGCCTTTGACGGCCTCGATCCGTGTCTTCGCGAAGAGTGGCGAAGCGGTCACGGCGAACGAGACCAGCCCCAGGCAAACGACGACTACCGGAAGAAAATGCTTCCGCACGGCAGACTCCCGAGTGATGTGACGAGACGATGTGAGAGCAGAGGGCGGGGTTTCTAGCAGCTTGATCCGGGCAGGTCCAGAGCGGGATTTCGCGTGCGAAAGTCGCGAGATTCCTCTTCGGCAAGGGGTGCCGGTTGTTGGAGTCCCTGCTTCAGCCGGTTTGTGCCGCCTGAAGGCGGGACTCCAGCGGCTCGATTTACGCCAGCGGCCAGTCAGTCCCGAGGGCTTCCCGTTGCAAGTCGGTCAGACAACGGATGCCTTTCTCGGCGAGAACCAGCAGGGCGTCGAGTTGATCTCGACGGAATGTTTTGCCTTCGGCGGTTCCCTGAATCTCGACAAACTCGCCCGCGCCGGTCATCACGATGTTGGAATCGACATCGGCCCGGCTGTCTTCGGCATAATCGAGGTCCAGCAGAAGCTGGTCTCCGACGATGCCCACACTGATCGCCGCCACGCTGGTTCGGAAGACGGCCGCGTCCGGTGACAGCAGCCCCTGACGGCGCAGCGACGCGACGGATTCCGCTAGCGCGATGAATGCGCCGGTGATGCTGAGCGTCCGCGTGCCGCCGTCCGCCTGCAACACGTCGCAATCGATGGTGATCGTCCGCTGGCCCACCGCTTCGAGATTGATGACCGATCGCAGGCTGCGACCGATCAACCGTTGGATTTCGGTCGTGCGTCCGTCGATCTTTCCCCCTCGATCTCGCCCCTTCCGCGGCGACGTGCTGCCGGGAAGCATGTTGTACTCGGCGGTCACCCAGCCGCGTGTCTGTCCCTTCATCCACGGCGGCAGGCCCTCTTCGACGCTGACCGTACACAGGACCGTCGTCATCCCGGCTTCAATCAACACGCTCCCCGGTGTCATCTTGGTGAACTGCCGTTGAACGCGGATCGGCCGGAGTTCGTCGACCGCGCGGCCGGTGCGGAGGTAGGTTTGCGGTGCTTCGCGATTCATTGGGAGAGTTTTCAAAACGATCCGGGTCGCGGTTAAACAAGTTTGCACGCCATCAAATCGCCGGTGAAATCCCCAGCAACCAAACGAGGAGTCCCTTCGCGACGTGCATGCGGTTCTCGGCCTGCTGGAACACAATGCTGTTGATTCCGTCGACCACTTCATCGGTGACTTCGAGGCCGCGTTTCGCCGGCAGGCAGTGCATGAACCGGGCGGATTTGGGAGCCAGAGCCATGAGCTTGCCGTTGATTTGATACGGGGCGAAAATCTGCTTCCGCTTTTCCTGCTCGGCTTCCTGTCCCATGCTGGCCCAGACGTCGGTGTAGACGATGTCGGCTCGTGAGACCGCTGATTGGGGATCGTACGTCAGCGTGATGTTGGCTCCGGGAATCTTCTTCTTCACGACGTCCACGTACTCGGGCGTGAGTTCGTATCCCAGCGGAGATGACAGGACGATCGGCATTTCGAGGATCGCGGCGGCGAGTGTCAGCGAACGGGCGACGTTGTTGCCATCCCCGATGTAGACCAGTCGTTTGCCTTCCAGCGTGCCGAGTTCCTCGCGGATCGTGAACAAATCGCTCAGGGCCTGACAGGGGTGGCCGAGGTCCGACAGACCGTTGATGATCGGCGTTTCGGCGTGCTTCACGAGGTCGTCCACCAGCCGATGCGAAAACGTCCGCGTGACGATGCAATCGGAGTAACTCCCCAGCACGCGAGCGATATCAGACAGCGATTCGCGGCCGTTCAAGCCTGCTTCGGCGCAGGTCATGAACAGACTGGTCCCGCCCAGGTGCGCCATGGCCGATTCAAAACTGATCCGCGTCCGCAGCGACGGTTTTTCGAAAAGCAGTGTCATCACGCGGCCGGCGAGCAATGCCGGGCGGTGTCCCTGCTGAAGTTTCTGCTTGAGCACGGCCGAAATGCGGAAGATTTCCCGCATGTCGTCGGCGGTCAAACGGAAGAGGGAATCGAGGTGTTTCATTATTCTCAATCACTATGAATCGTTTAACCCGGAGCCTTCGGCGACGGCGCTTCCGATTGTGCTTCGGATCGCCGCCGCCGTCGCCGATGGCTCCGGTTTAAACGAGGTCTGGTTTCGAAAGACTCTATCAACTCCCCTGGGCCATGTCACGCAAG
>JACRIH010000021.1 GCA_016235885.1 Planctomycetales bacterium
AGCGGAGACCCCTTTTTCGTTTCGCGTCATTTCGCGTGTTTCGCGGGCACTCTTCCAAGTTTGCGACAACTGTGGTTTCTGCTCGTTTTGCTGCTGATACTCTCATCGACGGCTGCGGCAGAAGACCGTGTCGTGCGGCAGCAGGAGGCGCGGACTGGTGGACGGATCGTTGTCACCGGGACGATTGAAGAGTACACGGGCGTGGAACTGCGAATCCGTCGAAGTTTGAACAACACGCTGGCAGTCATCCCGGCGAACGAAGTGGTCGAGGTGCAGACGGAGCAGATTGAAGCTCACACGCAGGGGGAACGGTCGCTGGCGGACGGGAAGATACCGGTGGCTGTCGAACAATTTCAGCAGGCACTGTCGCGCGAGCGGCGACGCTGGGTGCGACGCGAGATTCTCGCGCTGTTGGTACGGAGTGAACTATGCCGCGGTGCGTATTCGGCTGCGGCCGGGCATTTCCTCCCGCTGTACGAAAGCGATCCGACGACGCGGCATTTCCACTTGATCCCGCTGGCGTGGGGGAATCAGACACTCGGGCCGTCCGCGAAGTCCGACGCACGGGAATGGCTGAACGACAAGTCGGAAGCCGCGCAACTGATCGGGGCCAGCCTGCTGTTGACCGACCCGGCAGAACGCGAACGGTCACTCATCGTGCTCAAAGGACTCTCCACCAACGCCGACCGGCGGATCAAGGATTTAGCGCAATCACAGGTGTGGCGCACGCAGGTGGGGACGAACGCGGTCACAGTCGCGATCCTCGACAACTGGCAGCGCCGCGTCGAAGCGTTGCCGGAAAACTTTCGCGCGGGGCCGTCGTTTGTGCTCGGACGCGGGTACGCCGCGCTGCAAGAGCACGATCGCGCCGCGGTCTGTTTCCTCTGGCTGCCGCTCGTCGACGATCACGACACGCACCTCGCCGCACGCGCTTGCATCAATGCGGCCGATTCTCTCAAGCGAATCGGCCAGACGGCGCAGGCGGCTTCCTTGTATCGCGAGGTCCGGGTGCGATACGCTGCCACACCGCTCGCCGCCGAGGCGGCCGAATTGCTGCGGGAGGGCGAGTAGGATGGGCACTCTTGCCCGTCCGTCGTTTATCGATTCGCAAAAGACAACAGACGGACGGGCAAGAGTGCCCATCCTACATTTCGACGTGATGGGACGACACCGGATGCAACGCATCGCCGCCTGGCTCTCGCTTCGACTCGGATGTTTCGCCGCGATTGTCGCGGCATTGCTGACGCCGGTGCAGGCGTTTGCTCAAGACGACCCCGCCCCTGCGGCAACCCCAGCCCCCAAGCTCGATCTGGTTGCGTTGCTGCACGAAGGGGGAGCCATTGGGTACATCATCATGCTGCTCAGCGTGGTGATGATCGCGCTCATCATCGAACACTACCTGAGCGTCCGAAAGAGAACGCTGATGCCGGAGGGGTTGGCGGACGAAGTGCATCGAATGGTGGGCGAGGGGCAGTTCTCGCAGGCCGAGCAACTTTGCAAGAACGAACCCAGCTTTCTGTCGTACGTGCTGCTGGCCGGACTGGCCGAGGTACGGCTGGGTTACGCGGCGGTCGAGAAGGCGATGGAAGACGCGAGCGCCCAGCAGGCGGCGCGGCTGTTTCGCAAGCTGGAGTATTTCACCGTGATCGGTACCGTGACGCCGATGCTCGGGTTGCTCGGCACGGTGTGGGGCATGATCCTCGCGTTCATGGAATTCGAGTTGAAAGCCAACCCGTCCGTTTCCGAACTGGCTCCCGGCATCTACAAGGCTCTGGTGACAACGCTGCAGGGTTTGTGCGTGGCCATCCCGTCACTCGCCGCCTTCGCCGTCCTGCGGAACCGCGTGGACGAACTCATCGCCGAAGCATCGGTCACTGCCGAGCGAGTATTCTCAAATTACAAGCGCTCTTCCGCGCTGCGACGACAGGAACAGCAACACCGATCCAAATCGAAGCCGGACAGCAGTACCGAATCACCGACCAAAGAAGAGTAGGGTGCGTCTCGTTTCCCAATGCAACCTACTGCTTTGTCAGGGATGTTTCACTCAGCGGTGCTCGTTCCAGTTTAGCGCCCAACGTGACGGCACCCGGAAGGACAACAAGGTTCAGACCCCAGAACCAAATGGGATACGGCAGCATGAACATGTTGGCCACCGCCGCCACAAACAGAATCGAACCGACGACAATGCCGTGTGCGAGATGCCGGCCCGTTCCATATGTGTTGCCAGCCAAGAATTCAGGAACGTGCCCACACCCCAGCCCGCAACTGCGATCAGGAATGCGCCCGCCGGAAGTTGAGCCACATGGGCCTTGCACGCCTCCATATCGGAGGGGTCCACCCCCGGTGGAAAGGGATAGAGCAACGAAATTGGCAAGAGTGCCGACGTGTTGCTGGTCCGGCAATCGCGGTTTCTGAAAATGGGACTCGCATATCTGCGAACCTGCCAGGTCATTCGAGCCATCTCGCAGTTGGTGGTCGCAGGGCTTCGCGACTGTGAACCGTTCCAACTCTTGCACATCGATGCCGGTAGTGGGAGGTCGGAGAAAGTGGAGTGAGTGGTTGTCGAAATGACCGCTGTCCAATGACAGTCGTTTCCTTTGCGGAGTAATTTCGCCTGCCTTTGCTCCGAAGGAGTTTCGTCTCATCGCCCAGAGTTGGCCGCGCAGCGGCCTACTCTGAGACACAGCCCACAGGAAACATCTACCCCGCAGTGATTGCGACTTTCGAGAATCTTTCGAGAATCGCCGATGACGGAACCCCTGCGGGCAACGCCGTTAAGTATTTTTGTAGCCGAATTCGTCAGAATTCGGTTGTTCGCGCGAGCCCTCCGAAATCTGACGATTTCGGCTACGCCCAATTCGTCACGTTTTTCGGCATCCAAAATCCTTAACAACGTTGCCCTGCGGGGACCGGTGGAATCTATCTCCCAGGGTTCCTCGCTGCGCTCGCAACCTTGGAATGTGAAACCCCTGCGGGGTAAGCTGGCCCAAACGATTTTGGCTTGGGACAATGGGACCGACCGAAAACGGAGAGACCCGCTGGATGCGATCGTCCTCCCCGGCGAATCCGAAGTGTTGCTCGGTTTCATCCCGAGGGAAGACATGGACCTCGTCATCGACCCGAAATCGCAGACCGTCCAGGTCAACCCGACCATGCCGTACATCTCGAAGAAGCCGATGAAGTACTCCCGATAATGCCCATCCGACAACTGTCGCGAAAGACCGAAGAGTTGGTCGAACGGTTGCACAACCGGTTTACTCTTTTCTCAAGTCAAACCAAGGTTGAGATCATTCGGCAAATCCGTGACGCTGGCGAACCTGCTGCCATAGCACCGTTACTCTATTTCCTGACGGGTTCTAATGACGAAGTCGTGAAGGCCGCAGCCGATACGATTGAGACGCTTGTCTGCGGCCTTAGCCAGCCAGACTTGGTATTGGCGGAAAATAGCATTCGCTCCACGTGTTGCTGGTCGCAAGACGGCGGGTGGTGGAATCTCACTCCAATAGCACTTCGGAAACTTGCTGGGCTGACCAACTCTCCTGCGGTGTGGGGCATGGCAAGTTTCCACCACAGCGGCTATGTGCGAGAAGCTGCGGTGAGGCTGCTGGGAACTGTTCGTGATGGCCGGGAGTTGCCCTTTCTACTTCTGCGACTCAACGATTGGGTGGTGCCAGTCCGAGAGGCGGCAAAGTTGCTCGTCTGTGAGCGACTGCAAAGCGGTGACATTGCCCCGTTTCACAAGAACATCTTTCTCGTAGTTCGATTGGATGATTGCAAAAGAACTGAGCACACAGAAATCGTCTCAGGTGTGGTCCGCAATTTGGTGGAGGCAGGCAACCAGCAGCAGCTTCGCAACCTGATTGAGAATCAAGATCGGACGGTTCGACGCCGGATGTTTCGGCTGGCATGTCGCGTTGCAGGACCACACGTGGCATGGTTGGTGGAATGCGGACTTCGTTCGTTTGACCCTTCAATTCGAGTCACTGCTGTCAAGCAGGCTGAAACAGCGTTTGAAGGCGAGAATCTCTTCGAACTTCTTGACCGACTTCGCAAAGATCGCTACATGCCGGTTCGCCGCCATGCGCTGTGGTTGGCGACCAAACACTTTCTCGACGTTGCCGGCACGTGGCTGAATGAAGCGTTGTTTGACCGAAGTTATTCCATCCGGGAACTGTCGCAGTTCTATCTCCGAAAGATGGGACACACGGACCCCGCAGTCGTTTACCGCGCAGTTGTGAATTCAAATCAAAGGCTGCGGCTGGCGATTGCAGGCTTGGGTGAAACCGGCACTGAGTCCGACACGGCACTCCTTGAGCCGTATTCTCGTTCGTCAGTCGTGCAGCTTCGCCGCGCCGCACTCATCGCATTGGCGCGGCTTCGCGGAGAGCAGTCGATTGATTTGTTGTTGCAGTCTCTGGCTGACGATAACCGAAAGCTAACCCACGACATCAAACGGGCGTTGAACCCGATGGCGGCACACTTGCCATTGGAATCTCTACGGCAGATGCTTGACCACGATCACAGACAACATGTACGGCTCGCCGTCGTGCAACTGCTGGACAGTATGGGAGCATGGTCTGGCCTTTCGGGATTGATTCGAGCGGCCACGGATAAGGATGAAAAGGTCGCGGCAGCGGCAAGAGTGCAGATTGAAAGTCGTTACTTGCGGTTGTACACGCGGCCATCGAATGTGGAGCGAGAACGAATTGAAGATGCGCTGGGGAAGATTGGTCAAGCCGAACTGATGAACCCGTTTTGGATCGGGTTTCGAAAGTGGTTTGCAATTCGAATAGCGTAGTTGTGTGAGACGTGTGTCATCCCCTGCGTTCCGACAAGCAGGAGACCAACGAACATGATCGCGTTACCAGAAAATGTCTGTGATCCTCGTCGACGGCGACCGGCACCAGTGGAGTACGCTGGGCAATGTGTGGCTTGGAACAAGGATCAGACGGCGGTGATTGCTCACGGGCGTCATGTGGCCACCGTTCGAGCGGCGGCTGTGGCTGCAGGCCAACGAGAGGCATTGCTCGAAAGAGTCCGGCGGCCTGACGAGATCCTCGTAGGTTGTCTATGAATTTCTCTGAACAGACCGTATTCCAAGTGCCATGTTTTTTGGCCCCAACGGGGCTCAATTCGATAGCCCAGGGCGCAGCCCTGGGAAGACATCGGACGTTTGATGTAAAGCCCCAACGGGGCGCAATTCCTGACTGGGAACAACGTCATGCCGCAGTCGCTCGCGAACGTTCTCCTGCACATCATCTTCAGCACGAAGCATCGTGTTCCGTACCTGAAGACGAAAGAACTCCGCGAGGCCATGAACGCCTACATGGTCGGCACGCTTCGTAATCTGGAGTGTCCATCGCTCATCGTCGGCACAGTCGACGATCATCTGCATTGCCTTTGCCAACTGTCACGGAAGATCAGCATCGCCAAGTTGATCGAGGAGATGAAAACGGATTCGTCGGCGTGGGTGAAGAAGCAGGACGCCGAGTTGTGTGACTTCTACTGGCAAGCGGGCTATGGTGCGTTTTCCGTGAGTCAGTCGAACGTGTCCCAAGTGAAGGCGTACATTGCCAACCAAGAAGAACACCATCGCAAGGTTTCGTTTCAGGACGAGTTTCGCGAGTTCCTGCGGCGGCACGGTGTCGAATGGGACGAACGGTACGTGTGGGATTGACGGAGCGAATTACGCCCCGTTGGGGCTTGCAGGGTGGGTGGGCTGTTGACCCAGGGCTGCGCCCTGGGCTATCGAATCACGTCCCTTCGGGCCTGATTACGGAACTTGCAGGATGCTTGCAGCAACATCGCCACGTGGAAGGTCTACGTCATCACCTCGACGGGGAACGAAAAGGGGAGCAACACGGTCAAGGTCACACGGCCGTGAGCTTGGTGTACAATCCTGCGGGCCAGTCAGTCAGCATTTGCCAAGAAAGGTGATACATCATGTTCGACGCCAGCGACGTGCGGGAACGAATCGAGAAGGAATTCGCGGTACTCCGACAGCGACGAAGAGCGGAATGGTTTGCATTGCCGGTGATCGGCCTTGTGGCTTTGGGAGCATTGACCGCCAACTTCGATTTCAGTCCCGTACTTTTCTCGATCGTGTTACTTATTACCCATTGCAACCTCAACGTCCGCGATCAGAAACTACTTGAGCTGCTGGCTGCAACCACGGCCAAAAGAGCTTCCGAGTCTCCGAATTCTCCTGAGATGGGAATGCAGCCATGACCAACGATTTCACTCGTCGCGACTTCCTGAAGACCGCGAGTGCCGCCACGCTGGCGGCGTGGGCTGCGGGCGAGGCACGGCAAATCGTCGGAGACGAATCGCCCGGCGAGGCCAAATCGAAGGCGAGCGCGGATACGGTTATCGTCCTCTGGATGGGGGGCGGCATGGCGCATACGGAGACGTTTGATCCGAAGCGCTACACGCCGTTTGAAGCCGGGATCGAATCGAACCGCGTGCTGAGCACGTTTCCGAGCATCGACACGGCGGTGGATCACATCAAGTTTTCGCAGGGGTTGGAGAACCTCGCGCGGGTGATGGATCGCGGGACGCTCATTCGCACGTACACGGCCGGTGACTTGGGAAAGATTCTGCATTCGCGGCATCAGTATCACTGGCACACGGGGTACGCGCCGCCGCAAACGGTCGCGGCACCGCACATCGGAGCCGTCATCGCCCGCACGCTCGGGCCGCTGAACCCGGCCATCCCCGCGTTCATCGACATCGGGCAATCGTTCGAGGTGGGTGAAGGGGAGGAGTTAAAGGCGTTTCACACGGCGGGGTTTCTCGGCAGCGAATACGGGCCGTTCCTGATTCCGTATCCGCAGCAAGCGGTCGAAGCGATTCAGCCCCCCAAGGGGATGACTCCGGCGCGGTTCCAGAACCGGTACAAGTTTTACAAACGCATGGTGGAGAACAGCCCGGTCGGCTCCTTCGGCAGCGAGTATCAAAAGGAATCGCTGCTGCGGTCGCTCGACAATGCGTACAAGCTGCTCGATTCACCCGCCGCGAAGGCGTTCGACCTGTCGCTCGAACCCCAGGACTCGTACGAGAAATACAACACGGGGCGATTCGGCTTGGGCTGCCTGCTGGCTCGGCGGTTGTGCGAGGTCGGGGCGCGGTTCATCGAGGTGACCACCGAGTACATCCCGTTCAAACATTGGGACACGCACGATAACGGTCACACGCGGCTGACCGATCTCAAGCCCGAAATCGACCGCCCGATCGCGCAGCTTGTGCTGGACCTGGAAGCGCGCGGGTTGCTGAACCGCACCCTGATCGTCATCGCCAGCGAATTCAGCCGCGACATGATGCTCGAAGGCCGCCCCGAACAAAAGGTGCCCGACCAGGTCGAAGTCCCCGCCGTCGTCAACGAGCTGAAGTATTACGGCATGCACCGCCATTTCACCGGAGCCGGCTGCGTGCTGATGTTCGGAGGCGGCCTGAAACGCGGCTTCCTGTACGGCAAGACGGCCGACGAGCGCCCGTGCAAGTCGATCGAGAACCCCGTCGTGATCGAAGACCTGCACGCCACGATCTTCCACGCGCTGGGCATTCCCGCCAACCTCGCCTACGACATAGAACGCCGCCCGTTCTACGTGACTCGCGACGGTAAAGGCAAACCGATCCGCGAGGTGTTTGTCTAGCTTCTCCCTCTCCCCTCCGGGGGAGAGGGCCGGGGTGAGGGGGCCGATGGGGAATGACGAATGACGAAGCACCTAATGACGAAGGAATGACGAAGCTCGAATGACGAACACGCGCGCAATGTTCGGGAATTGAGAACCGTCTGGCTTTGCGTCCCTTTTCGACATTCGTCATTCAGGCTTCTTTCGACATTCCGTCATTCGTCATTCCCACCGCCCCCACAACCCCAACCCCTCTCCCTCGAATGGGAGAGGGGAGTTTGCGACTGGCATTTTCGCGTCGGCTCGCATAACGTCGTCAGGACTTCATCCCGCAGACCCCGGAGAAATCGCCATGCGTCTGACTCGTTGGACCCCGCTCGTCACCTTGCTGCTCACGGCTGCTGCCGTCGAGGCCGATGAGCCGAAGACTCGCGATTTTCTGTTTCATTACAAAGCCACCGTCACCGGGCTGGAGCCGGGTCAGTCAGCCCGCGTCTGGTTGCCCGTGCCCGCGACTCACGAAGATCAGGACGCGGGACTCGTCACTCAAAACCTGCCGCTGACAATCCAGATTGGACGTGAGTCGAAGTTCGGCAATCTGATTCTCTACACCGAAGCCCAGGCCGGGCCGGACGGACGGATTCCACTGGCGGTCACGTATCGCATTCGTCGCCGCGAAGTGCTCAGCGACAAGACATCACCCAAGCCGACACGCGCGGAACTCGACCTGTTCCTCAAGCCCGACGCGAAAGTGCCGCTGGGAGGCAAACCGCAGTCGCTACTCAAGGGGCGCGACCTTCCGGTGGACCAGTTGGCGACCAGTCGAATCTTCTACGACGTCGTCAACAACCACATGAAGTACAGTAAGGACGGCATCGGCTGGGGACGCGGCGACGCCGTGTGGGCCTGCGACAGCAAGTTCGGCAACTGTTCGGATTTCCACAGTCTGTTCATTTCGCTCGCCCGGTCGAACGCCATCCCCGCGAAATTCGAGATGGGCTTCC
>JACRIH010000213.1 GCA_016235885.1 Planctomycetales bacterium
TAATGGTCTGGGTTGCGTCGCCGGATGTCACTCGTCACGAAATTCATTTCGACAGAAATCAGCTTGCCGAACCGGCCGTCGCGAACCATGTCCCGCAACCGATTCGCACCGGCGTCGTAGCGCCACATGTAGCCGCTCTGAAACGCCACGCCCGCCTGCCGCACGGCTTGGACAATTCGTTCCGCCGCGGCTGCCGAACCGGCTCCGGGTTTTTCGAGCAGCACATGCTTTCCGGCTTGGGCCAGCATCACACAGGCATCGGGCGCTGCGTTATTCGGCAGGCAGACAACGGCTCCATCAAAACTTCCCCGCGCCACCGCATCATCCACCGTGGCAAATCGGGGCACGTGGGCGAGCCGCTCTTCGAGGCTCGCCGTCGCGCCATCGAAATGCGGCACGAGGGCGGTGATCTCGACTTCGTCACCGAGTTGTTGCAACGAATCTCGCCAGCCGGCTCCATGCGGATGGTCCACGCCGATGAATGCGATACGGAACGGCGGCATGCGAGAGACCTCTTTGAATTGCGATCACGTGGCAGACCGAAGTAAGCTACTCCCACCACACATTCGGGTCAACAACGGGGCGAGCCACCATGACAGCCTGTCTGCGACATCTGGCACTGCGGTGCCACGATCTGCAACGATCTCGAAAGTTCTACGAAGAAGTGATTGGCTGGAAGTTCGTCGGATGGCGACCGAGCGGTAATTCACTGGACCTCACCGACGGAGTCCTCAACATCACCCTGCTGCAACACAATCGGCAGGTGGAGCGGCCCCGGTTCGAAGAAGGGGACGAGTACATCCACTTTGGAATTATCGTGGACGATTTGGCTCCGATCTGGCAGCGTCTGCACACGTTTGGAGCCGAGTTCTCGAAGGATGACGTCAAGGAGCGGAACCCGATCGACGTCAATCAGCTTCCGCCACGGAGCTTCAAGGTATTGGATCCGGATGGCAACGTCGTCGACATCACTTGCAACCGCGACGAGTGGCGCGGGGTGACTCAGGTGGACGGGTAGTCGGTGGACGGGTAGTCGTGCATTCATCCGCTGGCAAAAAACGAAACCGGCTCGGCGGTGTGACCGCCGAGCCGGTGGGAATCCAATTGTATGGCGAATTAGCTCGCCTTGTGGTCCTTGTGGCAGGCGCCGCAGTTGGCGGCCTTCTTGAGTTGATCTGCCGCGTCCGCCTTACCGTCCACGGCCGCCTTGGCAGCGTTGACGAGGGCTTCGGACTTTTCCTTCCAACTCTTCTCCTCACCCTTCGGGGGCTTGTTCTTGCCCAGCGATTCGAACAGCGCCAGCAGTTCCTTCTTTTCGGCATCACTGGCGGAACCATCGCCGACTTTCTTGCACAGGCCGCCCTTCATCGCGGTCTTCATGACATCCTTGATGCTGTGCTTGGGTTTGTCCTTGTCGTCGGCCATGGCCCAGCCACCCACGACGACGAGACCAAAGGCCACAGCCCACAAACTCATCAAACATTTCTGCATCCGATGACCTCCTTCAACTTGGGGAAACGGGAAAGTGAAACCCAGTCGTGCGACGGACTATAGTCAATTCCCCCTGCCTTGACCACAATCCACTGGCTTGGCGATTGTGTTGACGACTTCCGCCGGAGCTCGGTCGCGGGATTCTTGCGTGAGGGACAGTAATGGGGTGACAAGATCAGTGAAAGTCGATATATTCTCCACCGTCGTCAAGTTCATCAGTCTTGGCGACGATGTTTTGTTTGCCCTCGTATCTGGGTGTCACAGCCTGTTTGATTGCACAAAGGAGACGACTATGAAACGGTACGCAGTTGCAGCGGTGGCCCTGTCGGCCATGTGGTTTTCAGTGGCGATTGGCGCGGAACCCAAACTGGACAAGGCCAAGTGCCCGGTGTCCGGCAAAGAAGTGAAAGCCGCCAGTGCTCTCGATCACAACGGTGGCAAGGTCTATTTTTGCTGCGACAATTGCCCCGCAGCCTTCAAAAAGGACACCGCCAAGTTCACCGCCAAGGCCAATCACCAATTGCTCGTGACCGGCCAAGCTAAAGAAGTGAAGTGCCCGCTCGCGGGACGCGATCTGGACACGTCCACGGTCATTGAAATTGCTGGCGCAAAGGTGTGCTTCTGCTGCAACAACTGCAAAGGCAAGGCCTCCAAGGCGACCGGTGACGAACAGCTCGAACTCGTGTTCGGCAAAGCAGCCTTCGAAAAGGGCTTCAAGGTCGGCGAAGAGAAGAAGAAGTAATCGTCGGGACGTATTTACGGAAAATCTCGAACGAGGGGTGGTCGACATCGGCACCCCTCGTTCTTTTTTTTCGCTGTGACGACTGGCGATCGCCGTCACAACCGGAACAACTCTTGCCGCTGGCAGGTACGATCGGTTCGAACTGGACTGCGATCGGCCAGCAAAGTTTGGCTTCTCGGAAAATGCGAGCTAGCTTTCCAAAAGCTACCTGCTCCACTTCTCCGAGAACGAATGATGTTGGTCGCAAATTCTTCCAATTCCATTTCGACCCCCGCCCCCCGGAATGCTGCGTGTATTTGGTATCTCGACGGCTGTACCGACGAGGAACAAACGCGGCGTCAACAGGTGGTGGTGAACAGTTTTCCATTTCAAGTCGGCCGAAAATCCGGATTGCCTCTGACGCTGCAGGGTCGCACCGTTTCGAAAGTCCACGCCGAGATCATTCAGCAGGACGAAGAACTTTGGGTGCGAGATCTGCAAAGCACCAACGGCACGTTTGTGAACGGCAAGCGGGTGACAGACTGCATGTTGCTGAAATCGGACGATCTGGTGCAGTTCGCCGATCTCGAGTTTCGGCTGGTGTGCCAGGAATCTGAGGACGCACGCAACACCGTCTGTGCCACGTCGCAGCTTCTCGTTTCGACGGCGCTGCAGTTCCGACGGCTCATGGAAACCGGCGACATCCTGCCGCACTTCCAGCCCGTAATCAACATGTCCACCGGAGCAGTCCTGGGTTACGAAGTGCTCGCGAGGTCGAACTACGCGGGATTGGAAACCGCTTACAACCTGTTTCTCGCGGCACTCCGCATGGATCAGGAGGCGGAACTCAGTGAACTGTGCCGTCGCGAAGGACTGCGGCAGGGGCAGGCACTTTCCGACAATCCCACGTTGTTTGTGAACACACATCCGGCCGAGATCGGCCGTCCGGAATTCCTGGCGTCGCTGCAAGCCATCCGCGAGTGCCGGTATGCAACGCCGATCGTGCTGGAAATCCACGAGCGGTCTGCGTGCGACATCGCAGCCATTCGGGAACTGCGAGTTGCCCTTCGCGAACTCAACATGGGATTGGCTTACGACGACTTCGGCAACGGCCAGTCGCGATTGAGGGAATTGATGGAAGTCCCGCCCGACTTCGTGAAGTTTGACATGGCGCTCATCCGCGATATTCACCTGGCGCCACCGCAAATGCAAAAGACACTGGAAACTCTCGTACGGATGGTCAGCGATCTTGGTGTCGCCCCACTGGCCGAGGGGATCGAGTGCCACGAGGAATCTGCAGTTTGTTCTGAGATCGGATTCCGCTACGCACAGGGCTACCTCTTCGGAAAACCCGCTCCGGCGGCGAGCGTCATTTCCGGTCACGTCGAACAGCAGTTTGGTTCGCTTGCTGATCGGCGGCCCAAACTGGATGGCCGCGTCTCTCCGTGGGACGCTCAGGAGTTTCGAATGTCTGCCGTCATTCCGTGACGTACCATCGCGAATTGCGTTGCCGGGACATCCCCGCCGATTGCGTGGTGACAGAATCTATTTCGCGTTCAGAATGGCGGGCACTTGGCGACGCGGTGGCGTTTTTCCCGTTCGTGGCGAACGTCTGGCGTTATTCCACAACCGAACTTCCGGAATTCGGTTGAACTCACTCGGAACTCGGGTGATCTCGCTGGATCAGTCGACGTTCAACGGTCGTGGGACGCAACGCGACCTGTAATTCCTCGGCGAATCGTTCGTGATCGCACGTCACCCCACACGTAAACAGATCGACAAAGCACGCGGAGTGTTCTGGAAAGGTGTGAATGCTTGCGTGACTCTCAGAGAGCAGCAACACGGCCGTGAACCCCGCAGGCGTGAATTCGTGCGATACCGATTCCACCAGCGTGGCTCCGCTGGCTGCGACCGCCTGCCGGAGTGCGTCCAGCAGCCGCGCAGGATCGCACAGGACAGCGGGATCGCAACCCGAGTAGGTCAGCAGCAGGTGTCGTCCGGTAAATTCGTGTCGCACAGGCACGATCGTTCCCTTCGTGAAGATCGTTGGGATAGATATTCCCGGACCCTCCGACTGTCAAGCAGGACTGATACAACCGGGTCGGGGGAGATTGGCGGATCCTCTGACGTTGTGGGTTCGGACTTGGAGTTGGTCCGATTGCGATGCACAATTACACGCGTCGTGGTCGCCCTACATCGCCAAGACAGACCGCGTTGTTTTCGGCGCCTGAGTCTTCGAGACCCGTCGACTTCGCCACCCTACCCTTTTGAGAACAAGTCCGGCTGGAAAGTCGGACCAATTTGCATGAGCACTCCCCTCCATGATGCCCAAGAGCTGACTGCCACTCAACAGCTCGTGTTGACCGACCGGTTTCCTGACGCCCTGAAAATCCCACGCGTGTGGGCGGTGTTCGCGGCGGTGTTGGGTTTCGTCTACTGGTGGTTCGGCCGCTTCCAGCCGTTGTGGCACACCGATTTGTGGGGCCACCTCGCCTACGGCCGGTTCCTTTGGGAAACGGGCTCACTCCCTGTGACCGAACCGTTGATGCCGATGTCGAGCGGCATGCCGTTCATCGACACAGCGTGGCTGAGCCAGTTCGCGGGGTATCTCGCGTATTCACAGTGGGGTGTGGCCGCCTTGCAGTTCCTCTACGCGGCGGCGATCACGGCGTGTTGCGGATTGCTGCTTTGCCGTCTGTACGAACGGACGTCGCATGTCGTGTTCAGCCTGGCAGGGATGGGTCTCTTCACGTGGGTCAATTGGGAACAACTGCGCATCATCCGCCCGCAATTGGCCGGGCTGGTGTGCTTTGTCGCGTTGCTGACGATCGTGACCGACCGTCGCTGGCGGCGTGGATACTGGTTCGCGATCCCGGCATTGTTCGCCGCGTGGGCCAACCTGCACGGGTCGTTTCCGGTGGGACTCGGCCTGCTGGTGTGCTGGTGCGCGGGGCGGGCACTCGATGTCTGGCGGCGCACGGGCAAGATCGAAGCCATCGCGACCGACGTTCGCACGCGCCGGCTGTTCCTGCTTGCCGAACTCGCGGCCGTCGCCGCGCTGGCGAATCCCTATGGGATCGGCATCTACTCGGAAGTCATGTCAGTCGCGAAAAACTCAAACTTGGACAGCCTGGTCGAATGGCAACCGCTCAATTTCCGCGCATCGCAGGGGCAGGCGGTGGCGATCGTCGCCGTGGCCCTGGCGATCGTGTTCCGCTTCACGCCGCGTCGCGTTTCATCCGGCGAAGTGCTCACACTTCTCGGACTGGGAGCCGCCACGCTGTGGAGTTCGCGGATGATCAACTGGTGGTCTCCCGTGGCCGCATACTGCCTGATGCTGCACGGACACGCGGCTTGGCGACGGTGGCGACGTCTCGACGAACCGGAGGCATCGCAGCGAACTTCGCTGGCCACCGTCCTGACAGCGGGCCTGGCGTTTCTGTTCTTCTCGACGTCACCGTTCGGCTTCCGTGTCATCCAGGGAATTGAAGCGAGCGAAAAGTCGGCCGTGTCCAGCCAGACACCGCTCGCCACTGCGGAATACCTGCGAAAGAATCCGCCGCAAGGCTTGATTTTCAACACACTCGACCTCGGCGATTACCTGCTCTGGGCCGGGCCGCCCAACCTGCAACTGCTGGTCACGACACAAGCGCACGTGATCCCAACCGACATTTGGCGGCAGTACAACACCATCCGCAATGCAAACCACAACTGGGACGACTCGCTCAACCGCTTGGGAATCAACACGGTGGTGGTGGACAAGGATTTCCACGCCGGCCTGATCTCGCGGCTGAAGGACGATGAACACTGGCAACTCAAACGCGAGGACGAACAGGCGGCAATCTTCGTGAGGAAAGAACCGTTGTGATTTTGGATTTGAAATCGGAGATTTGAAACTACCAGACAGACTGCTGCCCAGACCTCTCACCTTTGACTTCTGACCTCACCATGCGACAACGCAACTCCACCATTGGTTTTTGGACGGTCCAAGCGGCAGTCATCATCGCGTTTGCCGTGGCGTCGCAACGCCACGCGGTGGGAACTGGCTCGACGGCGGGGGCGACTCGCAGTGGCGGTCCTGTCGGCGAAGTCGTCCACATCACCCGGGAAACGCCGCTGCGGGTGAAACCGCTGTACGATGACCCCGAATTGGTCAGCGATGCCGACCTCGCCGCAGTGCTCAAGCAGGTGCAACCGCGATTCCCCGCGAAGAGCATCAAGCCGAACTACGTCGAGCACGCGCTGCGGATTTGGGGTGTGGATGCGAAGTTCCGCGACCCCAATGTGATGTCCGGCGAGGCGCTCAAGGATTTCCTGACCGACCACGGGCGATATCTCGCGTCGTGGAAGGACAAAAACGTGCCTCCACTGCTGGTCGAAACTCGGGCTGGCGTGTCAGTCCGCTGGGGGAAAGGAGACGGGTCGTCAGTACATCACGATCACTGGTTGGCGTGTCTCACCGAAGCGGGCGTGAACCTCCACGAACCAATCTTCACTCCAGGAGGCCATCAGCGCACGATTAACGATGCCCTTCAGCAGGCCCTCCGCGACTTCCGGCTGGACGAGCGCGAAGTCGAATGGTCGGCCCTGACGTTCGGCCTGTGGTTGCCCGATCAGAAGACCTGGCATACGACCGACGGTCGCGAGGTTACGTTTGACCGGCTGGCTCGCCGCCTGATCCGCGGCGACAAGTTCACTGGTGTTTGCCTTGGCACACACCGCGTGTTTTCGATGCTCGTCCTGCTCCGGCTCGACGACGACCACCACATCCTGTCCGCAGAGGTGCGCGAGGAGATCCGTCAGAACCTGCTGAAGGTCAGGCAGCTCATCATCGACTCGCAGTTCGAGGACGGTCACTGGCCGTCAAACTGGACGGACGGAAAAAAGGCGGTGGAAAAACCTGTCGAGGCGCCGTTCTACAAGACGGTCATCGCAACTGGTCACCACTTGGAATGGCAAGCATTGGCACCCGAGGAATTCCTGATCCCGCGTGAACAACTGCGAAAGGCCGCCCGCTGGGTGATCGACACCACGGTGGCTCGGAAGCCGGCCGAGATTCTCGAGCACTACACGTTCTACAGCCACGTCGGCGGCGCGCTTTCGCTATGGCGTAGCACGCGGCCGACGGAATTCTTCCAGGCGTGGGAAGAAAAGCATCCGCCAGAACCGTCTGAAACCGGCTCGGCGGACGCGCCGGAAACGAAGGATGCGAAGCCGGCAGGCGATCATTAAATGGCGGCGCACTCGAAATCGTTCACGGCAACGACTTCATCCATGCGTTTGGATTCCACCCTCCGAGCGGCAGCTCGAACAAAGCGGCG
This sequence comes from Planctomycetales bacterium, assembly GCA_016235885.1. GTDB lineage: Bacteria > Planctomycetota > Planctomycetia > Planctomycetales > Planctomycetaceae > JACRIH01. The sequence continues at coordinate 7,534 of JACRIH010000213.1, forward strand.
GTGCTGCCTACTGGTGGAAGAAGCAGTCCGGCCCCTTGCACGTGTAGTACGGGTACTGCACCACCGACGGCTGCGCCTGCGGCGGCGGATACGTCATGTTTGCCGGTTCGCGATACTTGAAATGAGTGTAGTCGCACAGATGCGGTGGGCAGGCCGCAGGCCCATAGCCCGGCGGGCATGTGGGATCGTACGACCCCATTGGCATCGCTGGCCCTTCCATCGGCGATTGGCCGCGGACGATGTTCGAGTTGTGCGAACAACCCACGAAACTTGGCAATGCGGCCACGGCCGCGACAAGACAGAGAATTCCCTTGTGCATCGCTTGTCCCCCCCTCCCCTGACTGCGAAACGCTGTGTGTGACACTGCCTTCAATATCGGCCACACAGGCGGCAGATCGCGAAGATTCCTTCCGATTTCCGCGACCGTCACAAGCCGGGCAATCGGTCGCCCTTGCAGCCCCCCCAGCTTCCCGGTAGATTCACGCCCACGTGCGAATCCGGGAGCGGTTGCGTTCGTCTCTCCCGGCGATTCGTAACAGGAAATCGACCACAGGCTTGCGGTTGCAGGCTGGTCCTCGGCAAGGGAGTGTCCGGAGTGTTTGTCGCCGCCTCAACCCGCTGTTTTTCGGACAAGAGTTTCTCGGAAGCCTGCTTCCTGCTCGACGACCTGGAATTCGACAAAGTCGAATTGTGGTTCGATGAGACGAGCAACCAGCTCAAGCCGTCCGAAGTGGCCGCTGATCCCGAGCGGTTCTACAACCGGTTCCGAGACACGACTCGGTTGACTCCGGCGGCGTTCAGTCTCGAACAAGACGTCCCCTTGGAAATGTTCCGCACGCTGGCCCGGTTGGCCAAGCAATTCCGGATCACGCAGATCACGATCCCGTCGTCCAAACTCGGCACACCGTTCAATGCCGAAATCGACCGCCTGCGGGATTACCTGCTGATCGGCAGTGCCGAAGGCATTTGCATCTCGATCAAGACCAAGACCGGCCACCTGACGGAAGACCCGCGCACCGCCGTGGAACTTTGCCAGGCCGTGCCGGGACTCGGGCTGACGCTCGACCCGTCGTATTTCGTCTGCGGCCCCAACCGCGACACGGGCTACGATCAGGTTTACCCATACGTGTATCACACGCACGTCCGCGACACGACGTTCGATCAACTCCAGGTTCCGATGGGCCTCGGTCAGATCGAATACAGCCGCGTGGTGAGCCAACTTCGGCGCGTGAAATACAACCGCGCCCTCTCCGTCGAGATCTACCCGGAACTCATCGACGCAGCCAGCCGACCAATCGAAATGCGAAAGATCCGGTTGTTGCTTGAAAGCCTGCTGTAATCGCGGCTGTTATGCGGCGGGAGGCAACCTCGTGTGGCGAGTCTAAGACAGCGCACTGCAAGGTGGATGACTTCCGTGTGGGGCGGACTCGCCAGCCGGATGACGAATTCCTTTCTGACTGCGGGGTCGCGCCGGGCACCGAGGCGACCCGAATCGCATTGGCAGTCCGACGGGCAGTAGCCGGGATCGGTTTGGTTGATCCGCTGTTCGTGCGGGCCGCGAACAGCTACCCTGGCACCTTGGAGTTGCTGCCGCTCTGGGACAGCATGGACTGGCTCGCCTTGGGGTTGGAAATGGAGCGGGAGTTAGGCCACCCGGTGCGGTGGGAGTCGGGCGAGATCATGCCGCCGTTGGGGCTGCTCATTGTCAGCGATTTGGTTGCCCGTGTGCGGTATTTCTTAGAACAAGTACAGAGCACCGAACGCGGTGTTGCACCTGACCACGACGGCGGTTAGCGTTTTCCCAGTTTGACATCCCACTGGCCGCCGCGGCAGGTGTGCCGCATCGTTATCGGACGAATCACACGCCCGGAATCTCCCAGCCCTTGCGGTACGGTTTGCTAAGCATCGCTTCCGCTTTCGGTGATCCGGCGATTTTCATTTCGGCGGCGTTCCAGTGCAGCGTTTCGCCCGGCAAGCGGATGGCGATCGTTCCCAACAGCACCGCTTCGGTGAGCGGGCCGGAGTAACCGTAGTGCGATCCGGTTTTCCCTTCGCCACGGCAGGCGTTCACCCACGAGATGTAATGGTTCATCGGTTCCATTGTCGGCATCGCGTAGTCTTTGAACTTGTCTTCCGGAAAGAGTTTTGGCGCGCCGACGTGCGGCACCAGCAACGAACCCTTTTCGCCGACCAACACCGAACCCGAGCCGGGTAATTTGAATCCGTCGGGCAACCCGAGTGGACCGCTGGGTGGGAACGCCCCATCGCCATCGAACCACGTGACGTTGATCGTTGGCCCGGCCGTGAACTCGGTCTTCGGGAACTGGTACGCGACGGTCGCCGATTTCGTCCACGTGTCCGGCTTGATCGGCGGCGCGTCGGCGCGAATCGTCAGCGGCGCTCCGAGTCGCAACGCCATCGAGACCGGGTCGAGGATGTGGCAACCAAAATCGCCCAACTGCCCGTTCGAGAAATCCCGCCAGCCGCGCCAGTTGAACGAGTGATAAATTTTCGACTTGAACGGGCGTTCCGGCGCGGTGCCAAGCCACTCGTTCCAATGTAACGTTTCGGGAATCGCATCAGCCCCTTCCGGTCGGTCGATGTCGCGCGGCCAAGTCGGCGAACCGGCCTGCCACGAGAACACTTCTTTCACCTTGCCGATGGCTCCGTCCTGAATCAGTCGCACCGCCGAACGGTACTCGACGTACGACTGGATTTGATTTCCCATCTGCGTTACGACCCCCGCCTTCTTCGCCGCCTCGGTGAGCCGTCGCGCTTCGAGAACCGTGTGCGTGAGCGGCTTTTGCGAGTACACGTGCTTGCCGAGGAGCAGCGCGGCCATCACGATCGGCGCGTGCATGTGGTCGGGTGTCGAAACCTGAACGGCGTCAAATCTCTTCGCCTCATCCAGCAGTCGCCGCCAGTCCGTGAATTTCTTCGCGTGCGGAAACTTCTCCGCCGCCCGGCCGAGGTGATTCGCACTCTCATCCACGTCGCACAGGGCCACAATGTTGACGTGCGGACTGGAGGAAATCTGATTGAGATCCCCCCACCCCATCCCGCCGCAGCCGACGGTCGCCACGTTCAGTTTGCTGTTTGCATCGGCGGCGGATGCGTGACGCAGCGACGCAAGGGTGAGGGAGGCCCCGGTGACCTGAAGGAATGAACGGCGAGAGAGTCTGCGAGTCATCATGGTCATCCTTTGAAAGGAATGCTGGAATGCCTGATTCCGTGACGACACCGTACGGAATTCCAACCAGAATGTGTTTGGTAATACGACTCAAGTGGCGGATTGGACGGTTCACACAAACAAACCATCGGGGATACTCACTTTGAATTTGCAGTTATCAATTCATGGTGGATCGAAGAAACACATAAACGATATCAGTCTCTACCGCAACGATCACCGTCGCCAACATCGCGGTTGCGGTGAACAGATCACGCCCGATTGGTCGCACGGTGGAAATCAATAATCCGACGACCGCCATGGGTGGGACACTGAGAATCGAACCGAGTGTCGTGACCGCCAGTAAATCGTTTTGAGTCAAACGCCACCATCGCCAGTCCATTAACGCCAAGCTCACAACGAATGCACCGATATTGGCCAACAGGCAGCAGATTGCCAGACATTCGAAGACCTGCCTCCAGATTGATCGCGGTTCCGATGCCCGGGAATCGTTGCTCTGATGGTCGTTCATCGAGGTCACGATCACTCTCCGGTTCAGTCTTCGTCAGGCTCGTCGTCCAATTCATCCGCCAATGTCAGCAGCCGCGACAACGGCAACTCAAATCCCGGCAACAGCGGAGTGCGATAGACTTCGGATTCGGGAACGACAACATCCGGCTGACCTGCCCGGCACACAGTCATGATCCGATGGAACCGATCGATGATCCAGTATTCCGCCAGCCCGAGAGCCAGGTATTCGTCGCGCTTCTCGATATAGTCGCGCCGGCGATTGCGCCGGCCAGCCGAGACAAATTCGATCGCAATTTTCGGCAGGTCATGCTTGACTCGCGGTTTCCGTCCCAATCCGGTCCAAATCAGCCGATCGGCACGGCGGCGGCTGTCGAGAGTGCGGACATACTGTTCGGCTAGCGTCAAATCCAAGCTTCGGCCAGAGGAATGTTCCATCTGGTATTTGACCAATAAGTATCCGAGGAACTCGTTCGGACCAGCTTCCTTGGGACCGGGGATGGGGCTCACGATCACGACTCCGTGAATGAGTTCGTAGCGATAATTGTCGTCGTACTCCCGGATGGAGTCGTACTCTTCCGGCGTCATTACGGCCCCGTTCCAATCGCGGCCGAACAGGGTCTGTGGTTCGAGCAGAGTCGTGCTCATGGATGCGGGTCTCCCGTGTCAAACCTTCTGTGTCACCAGACGGCATTCTAGCCGTGCCCAATCGCCAGCGTCGAGGTGCGTCGTCATGTGCGAGGAGGATCAGGAAGTGTGCCTGGAACCGTCAACTCAGGCGAGTTGTTTGTCGGGATGCAAGTAAACGAAGCTCTTTCCCAGCCGGCCACCATAATTACCGGCGGAGATTTTGACGAGGCCGGGGGTATCGACCGCCGCGTGAATGGCCGCTTGCGTGGCGGCGACGATTGCGGTGATGTCGCGGCCGTTGATGATGATTTCCATGATCGAACCGACGCCATCGGGGAGGCCGGAATGGGCGCCCAACTTTTCTCGCAGCGTCGGGCAAAACTTTTCGTACGTGCTCGCGATGGAAAATGAGTAGCGACTGCCGGTCTTGGAACCGCTGGCCGCGATCCCACCGGGGAACGGCATGATGACTCCCGGCACCTTCGCGACCGCAGAAGTTCCAAGCTCGGCCGCGAGCAGCGCCGCATCGAGATCGCGGCCCATGAACCAGAGGTTGCCTCCCATCAAGCCGTCGCGGAAACCGAACCGCCGGTCGAGCACGAATACACCACCGAGAATCGGGATCACCCACACGTTGCGACCGTGGCGGTTGTCTCGAAACTGATGCCCATCGCCGAAGAATGCGATCTTGCGGCCGAGCTTGAAGTACGGTTCGGTGTCCAGCAGATTGAAGCAGGCCGCCGTCGGACAGGTGAGGACGTTCTGGCTGATCCGCACGAGCAGCGATCGTTCGAGAGCTGCGATGCGATCCTTCCGAAAGCGGGGCACGTGAAACTGCACGATGGCGCCGGGACGCCCATCCGGCGTGGCGAACGATTTGTCCCCACCCGGTCCCACGTACCGATCGAGTCCCGCCTCGCAGTCGCAGAGAATTGTGCTGGAAGCATTCCCCGTGCAGGCAGCCAGCGCGTGGTCGAGCCACTTGCGGTCGCGAGCGGTGATCAAGACCTCGGCGTAAATGCTGCGAAACGCCTCGGCGTACGTGTCTTCGATCTCGGCGCGATGCGTGCTCATCGGAATTCCTACCGTACGTCAGGCTTTCCAGCCTGACATTTTTCTCTGCCAGACGCACACGTCAGGCTGGAAAGCCTGACCTACAGTTGCCGTCCCCTGCCTTGATACACGGCCGATTCGGTGATCACTTTGTCCATGAAGATGTCGTGTGCCTGCATGGGGATCATCGGGAACATCTGGCACTCGAACGCCAACGCGACCAGCGGGCAGTCGGATCGCGCGTGCTTGAGCAGCTTGTCGTAGTATCCTTTGCCGTGTCCCATGCGTGCTCCGTCGGCGTCGAATGCCACGCCTGGGACCATGATCAGGTCGAGTTCCCGCACATCGACGATTCGGTCGGGAAGATTCCGCAGATCCGATTTCGGTTCGAGAATCTTGTACATCCCGACGGCGAGGTCCGACATGTCTCGCAGCCAGAACAGTTCCAATTCACCCGTGTCATTGCACCACGGCACGACGATCTTCTTGCCGTGCGTCAACGCCGTCGGCAGGTAGAACCGCGTTCGGACTTCGGCTCGGACATCGACGTAAAACAGAACAGACTTCGCCGCGGAATACTCAGGAAGTGCGACAAATCTCTCGACGATGACGCGACTGAGGTCGTCCTTGTTCTCCAGATTTCGACGGCTCTCATGCGCCCGTTCGCGGAGAGCTTTTTTGTGTTCCTGAAGTTCGGCGAGGGTTTCGGTGCTCATGAGGTAACCACGGAAAACACGGATGACACGGAATGACAATTTCGCAGGCCAGCCGACTCAACGGATGTGGCAGGCGCGGAGGAGTATAGAGTGCGACCGCGAACGAATTCCACCGTCACTACGTAACTGGTGTGGCTCGCAAGCCGACGCACAACCAATGACGCATACCGACGGTTGCCTGTTCCGTGTCGTCGGTGTGTTCCGTGGTTTCCCTCATTCGTAATCGCTCACCGGCGGACACGTGCAGACCGGGTTGCGGTCACCAGCGGCGGCATCGATGCGGCTGACGAAGGGCCAGAATTTGTGAGACCGAGTCCACGACGCGGGGAATACCGCCTGCTCGCGAGAGTAGGCGTGTGGCCACTCGGTCGCGCAGGCGACTTCCGCCGTGTGCGGTGCGTGCTTGAGTGGGTTGTCGTCGCGAGATGCCTTGCCCGCTTCGATCTCGGAGACTTCTTCGCGGATCGACAGCATCGCTTCGACAAACCGATCCAGTTCCTCTTTCGATTCACTCTCGGTTGGCTCGATCATCACGGTCCCGGGAACGGGAAACGAAATTGTGGGAGCGTGGAAACCGTAGTCCATCAGTCGCTTCGCGATATCCTCGACTTCCACGTTCGCGGATTTCTTGAGCGGTCGCGTGTCGAGAATGCACTCGTGCGCCACGCGACCAGAGCGGCCTCGGTAGAGCACGGGGTAGTGCTTCGCCAGCCGTTCGGCCACGTAGTTCGCGTTGAGGATCGCGTACTTCGTCGCGAGCGTCAAACCGTCGCCCCCCATCATGCGGATGTACGCCCACGAGATGAGCAGGATGCTGGCACTGCCCCACGGTGCGGCCGACACGGCACCAATCCCCTGCTCTCCCCCGGTCGGCACCACCGGATGCGACGGCAGAAACGGCTGGAGGTGTGCCACGACACCGATCGGACCCATCCCCGGCCCGCCGCCGCCGTGCGGGATGCAGAAAGTCTTGTGCAGATTGAGGTGACACACATCCGCGCCGATGTCGCCGGGGCGGCACAGGCCGACCTGCGCGTTCATGTTCGCGCCGTCCATGTACACTTGCCCGCCGTGTTGGTGGATGAGGTCGCACACGCGGCGGATGCCTTCCTCGAACACGCCGTAGGTCGATGGATACGTGACCATCAACGCTGCGAGGTTGCCGCTGTGCTCGCGAGCCTTCGCTTCGAGGTCCGCAATATCGACGTTGCCGGATTCATCGCACGCGACCACGACCACGCGGTAACCGCACATCGCCGCCGAGGCGGGATTCGTGCCGTGGGCGGACGCCGGGATCAGGCACACGTCGCGGTGTGATTCGCCGCGGCTGGCGTGAAATTGCCGGATGACGAGCAACCCTGCGTATTCTCCCTGCGACCCGGCGTTCGGTTGCAACGAAATGCCGGAGAATCCGGTGATCTCGGCCAGCCAGCTTTCGAGTTGATCGCAGATCATGCGGTAACCAGCGGTCTGTTCGGCCGGCGCGAACGGATGCAGCCGATTGAACTCCGGCCACGTGATCGGAATCATTTCGGCCGTTGCATTCAGCTTCATCGTGCACGAGCCGAGCGGGATCATGCCGTGCGTGAGCGAGAAGTCGCGGTTCTCCAGCGACTTGATGTATCGGAGCAGTTCGGTTTCCGAGTGGTGACGGTTGAAGATGGGGTGCTGGAGATAGTCGGACGTGCGAAGGAGCGATGCCACGGGGTCGGGTGTCGTTTTCCGGTCGGCCGGTGGAATCGCCGCGAGTTGCAGGCTTTCGCTGCCGACCGGAAAACGACTCCCGATCCCTTTTTCGAACACAGCCAGAATCTCTTCCACGTCTTCTGTTCCGGTCGTCTCGTCCAGCGAGATGCCGAGTGCCTGCGCGTCGATGATTCGGACATTCATCCGCCGAGCACGTGCCGCTTCGACCCAGCCGGCAACTTGTGGAGCCGTTCCCTCCACACACACGGTGTCAAACAAGTCTGCGTGCCGAATCGTGATTCCCTGACGCTTCAAACTCGCGGCAAGATGTGTCGCGAGAGTGTGGACGCGCTCGGCGATCGCGCGCAGTCCGCGCGGGCCGTGGTACACGGCGTACATGCCCGCGACCACGGCCAGCAAAACCTGCGCGGTACAAATGTTCGACGTTGCCCGCTCGCGGCGGATGTGCTGTTCGCGAGTTTGCAGAGTCATCCGCAGCGCCGGCTTCCCCTGCGCATCGCGAGCCACGCCGATGATTCGTCCCGGCATGCGGCGGATGTGTTCCTGCCGTGTCACGAAAAACGCCGCGTGTGGCCCGCCGTAGCCGAGCGGCACGCCGAAGCGTTGCGAGTTCCCCACCACGACGTCGGCTCCCCACTCGCCCGGCGGCGTGAGCAGCGTGAGGCTCAACAAGTCGGCGGCTGCCACGACGAGCGCTCCGGCCGCGTGAGCCTGCTCGACGATCGACCGCCAATCGTGAACCGCCCCGTCGGTGGCGGGATATTGCACGATCACTCCGAACGGCTTGCGGTTCCAGTCGAATGCGAGATGGTCCCCCGCGACCACTTCAATCCCGAGCGGTTCGGCCCGCGTGCGGATCACGGCAATGGTCTGCGGGTGGCACGTATGCGATACGAAAAACGGCCGCGAACAATCCTGGTCGGCGATCCCAAACAACATCGTCATCGCTTCGGCGGCGGCAGTGGCTTCGTCCAGCAGCGACGCGTTCGCCACGTCCAATCCGGTGAGGTCGGTTAGCATGGTCTGGTAGTTCAGCAAAGCCTCCAGCCGCCCCTGCGAAATCTCGGCTTGATACGGAGTGTACGCCGTGTACCAGCCGGGGTTCTGCACGATGTTCCGCAGAATGACCGGCGGCGTGAAGCAGTCGGCGTAGCCCATGCCGATATACGACCGGAACACTTCGTTCCGCGCGGCGATGGTTTGCAATTCCGCGAGCATCTCCTGCTCGGACATGGCGGAGGGTAGATCCAGCGGCTTCCGCATCCGGATCGCGTCGGGCACCGTCTGGTCCATCAGTTCGTCGAGCGAACCGGCTCCGAGCGTGGACAACATCCCGGCGAGATCGGCTTCGCGTGGGCCGAGGTGTCGGTCGGCGAAGCGGTCTGGATGCGGCAATTCGAGCGGCATGGAAACTCGCGGAGTGAATCGGACGTGGAGGGGTAGCGGTGCAGTTCGTGTATGAGGCATGTCGTGTGGAATGACGAATGACCAAACCCGAATGACGAATGATCCAGCCCAATGGGAAGATTTCCGCTTGCCGTCTGCCGGAGCACTTCAACATTCAGGGTTCGTCATTCCCTCGTCATTCGAGCTTCGACACTCGTCATTTGTTTAGTGTCCTGCGGTGGCGGCTTGTTCGTATGCATCTCGCGACAACAGGTGATCGAGCGTCGCGCCAGCGGGCATCCGGACTTTGATGAGCCAGCCGGCGCCCAGTGGGTCGTCGGCGATTTTCGTGACGTCGTTCTGCACGTGCTTGTTGGCTTCGATGACTTCGCCGGAGACGGGAGCGTACAGGTCACTGACCGCCTTCACACTCTCGATCACGCCAAACGGTTGTCCAACCGCGAGCGTCTTTCCCGGCGCCGGCAGATCGACGTAGACCAAGTCGGTGAGTTCCTTGACCGCGAAATCCGTGATTCCAATCGTCGCGACGTTCCCTTGCAGGTCGACCCACTCGTGAGATTTAGCGTACTTGAGAACGGCTTGTCGTGCATCCATTCTTGATGGCTCCTCGTGTCGTGTCGTGTCGTGTCGTGTCGTGTCGAATCCTGTATCGCTGGTCATCGTTGCCGTTGGCACTGAGTCCCAATAATCAATCGCTCACTGTGTTGGAGGCGGGGTCTGGCACCTGACGGTCTGTTCGATTTGGGTGATCTTGTCCACTCGCCGCGAGTGGCGGCCACCCTCGAATTCAGTGATTACCCACACGTGGACCATGCGGCTGATCAATCGGTCACCCAGCAGATCGCCCGACAGGCACATCACATTCGAATTGTTGTGCAGGCGGCTCATCTCGGCGGTCAGCTCGTCGTGACACGAAGTGGCCAGCACACCGGGAAACTTGTTGGCCGTCATGCACATCCCCATGCCGGTTCCGCAGATCAGAATGCCGCGATCGACCTCGCGATTCGACACGGCCCGTGCCACCTTCGCGGCAAAATCGGGGTAGTCCACGCTCTCGGGCGAATTCGGCCCTAAGTCAACTGGCTCGTGTCCGAGTTCCTGAATCATCAACAGGATTTTTCCTTTGATGACGAAGCCTCGGTGGTCACTCGCGACGGCGATTTTCATGGTGATGGACTATGGTTCTTGACTTGCAGCGGTCGATTAACCCGGAGCCAACGGCGACGGTGTGTCCAACGCTTCGCGGTCCACGACGCGCCGTTGGCTCCGGGTTAATCGAACATCTCAAATCAACATTGTCGGACGATTAGGGGAGCGGCAGAATCTGTCGCAGGTGTCGTTCGATTTCGTCGGCACACCGCTGGTATTCGGAATGGCCCATCCCGATCGGATCCGGGATGTCAGAGTGGTCGCGAGCCAGCACTTGCACGCGATCCGCCAGTTCCGGATGCCCCCACAAGATGGACTCCCGATGACTGCGGGTCATGGTAAAGATGAAGTCCGCGTGCTGCAACAGTCGCACCGTGAGCGGCTGGCTGGCGTGCGAGTGCAAATTGACTCCGCGGTGATGCAGAATCTCGACAGCTTCGGGGCTGGGCGGGCAGCCAAGGATCGCTGCGATACCCGCCGATTCAACGACGAACCCCCGACTGACAAGGTCGTCCTCGCCGCAATTCAATCGCTCAGCCAGCAACTTGCGAAACAAGGCCTCCGCCATCGGACTGCGACAGGTGTTGCCCGTGCAGACGAAGAGGAACACGTCACACGCCAGCCGGGCGATGATCGGTGACGAAACGACACCTTCTCGTTGAACACTCCAGCTCGACGAGTCCACTCGCACGACCGTCGTTGGGCTTCCAAATCGGGCTGGTCCGTCATCGAGAATCAATTCCACCTGCGAGCCTGCGGCGGCGGCGAGCTCTCTCGCAGTCCGCAGCGGACCGGGCTTCAATGTCGCTTCGCCGCTGAGCACGAGCGGTTCGCCAAGCTGATCGAGGACTGCCTGAACAACGGGATGTGCGGCCATCCGCAATCGGATTCCATCTGCCGAGACGACGTCACGCACGTCTTCGCGGAGTGCAAAACTGCTCACGGACGCCGTGGGCTTCGAGGGCGAGTCGCTCGGATCGGGTTTGAAGCAAAGCGTCACCGGTCCCGGCCAGCAGCGGCGGAGGAACTTTCTCCCGATGGGACCGACATCCGCGACAATTCGCTGTGCGTCGATTGCGTCAAATACGCCCAGCACAGGTGCGTCGGTGCTCAACGATTCCCCAAGGTTCCTGAGCCGGTGGACCGCACTTTTCTGACTGGCTGCGGCCACAACGGCGTAGACGGTTTCGGTCGGCAATCCGATCAATCCACCACTCTTGAGCACCTGAACAGCCCGTTGAATCACCACGCGTGGATCGTCCGCCGTTCGGATTTCGACGCTTGGGCGGAGCGCCAGCGGCATCATCAGTCGTTGATGGACCGGATCGTTGATGAAATTCTTGGCTAAATATGAAGAACCCCCGGTGAGCCGACCGGCGGGCAGGAATAGCGGAAAGGTTCGAGGA
>JACRIH010000212.1 GCA_016235885.1 Planctomycetales bacterium
CTGCGAAACGACGGCGCCGCAGCGAACGATCTCGTTCGCACCCGTTCCAAATCCGGCGATCTCGCAACCTGGCCCGGCATCGGACACCAACCCGACGCGTGAGCGAGGGAGTTGCGACGGCGTTCCCTCGCTCACGCATCGGGTTGGTGTTTCAAGCGCGGCATCACTGTCGTCAATCGTCACGGCATCGCACGCAGAACCGGCGGCTGTTCCACCGGCCGAGCCGGAGGCGAACGCCAACGGATCGTTGCTGTCCGACGTCACCACACGGGATCGGCTCGCGCTCGACGAACTCGTGGCCGAGGTGCTGGAGCGGAATCCAACGGCGCATGCGATGTACTCGGCGTGGCAGGCGGCCGCTCAAAAATATCCGCAGGTGGTGGCGCTCGACGATCCCATGCTCATGTACATGGTGGCCCCGAAATCCTACTCCTCCAGCAGTACAGTTCAGGAATCGTGGACGATCCAACTGTCGCAAAAGTTTCCGTGGCCGGGGAAGTTGGACAAGCGCGGTCAAATCGCCGCGTGGGAGGCTCACGCGGCGGGTTGGGATGCCGAAACGACCCGGCGTCAACTTCAATCAGCGGTCAAACTGGCGTTTGCCGATTACCTGCTGGCTCACGAGCAAATTCGTTTGAACAACGCTTCACTCAAGCTGTTTCAGGACCTCTACGATTTGGCGCGAACCAAGTTTGAAAACAATCTGGCTCCGCAACAGGACATGTTACAGGCGGAAGTCGATATCGGAGGCCGCAAGCTCCGCGCCGTCGAACTGGAGCAGATGCGGCGCGTGGCTGCCGGGCGAATCAACACGCTGTTGCATCTGCCGGCGGATGCCGCGCTCCCGCCACCGGGGACACCGGATGCGGTTCCCACCGTTTTGCCCCCCCTGGATGAGTTGACGCGGCGGGCCGTCGATACCTATCCCGAGTTGTCCGCCAAGGCGGCACGGTTGGCGTCGGAGCAGGCGGCGGTCGATCTGGCGGCGAAAGAGTTCTGGCCGGACGTGGACCTGTTCGCCCGCTACGACAAGATGTGGATGGATCGCGAACAGCAGGCCGCCGTGGGTCTGACTCTCAATCTGCCGGTGCAGCGCGATCGGCGTCGCGCCGCGGTGAACGAAGCCGTCGCCCGCGTCAACCAGCGGTGCCACGAATTGCAGAGTCAGACCGATCAGGTTCAGTTCGAGGTCCAATCGGCGCATGCCAAGCTTGCCGAAAGCGAACTCGCGCTGCAAGTCTATCGTCAGGACATTCTGCCCGCCGCCGAACGCAACGTCTCTGCCGCGAGCGCCGCGTACGAAGCGAACACCCTCGGCCTGTTGCCACTCGTCGAAGCCCAACGCCAACTGATCGACAACCGCGAGAAAGCCGCCGAAGCCGCCGCGGAGCAGCAGCGCCGCTGGGCGGAGTTGGAGCGCGTGGTCGGCAAACTCCAAGTCGATCAATGAAATCGACGACTTCCGTTTGTCTCGTTGTGGCATGGTCTTGTTGTGGCATGGTCTCCTGACCATGCCACCGGTTCGACCGAAGGTCTCCCATTACGGGATGACGATTGAGACCTACGGTCAAGCACCGTGGCAGGGTCGGGAGACCATGCCACAACCGGGTTTCAACGTAGCCGCGTTCGCCAGAACGTGGGCAGCGAGCAACGAAACCCACGCTCTGGCGAAGCGTGGCTACCGACGAGATTTGCGGCAGTCGTTCTAAGCCGGCTAGGCAAAGCGTTTCCCCGCAGTTAGTTTGACGCCCAACTCATGACACCGCGTTGATCGTCCCCATCGTCAAAGGCAGCTCGCGGTCGACTCAACTGTTAGGCCGAAATCGCACCTCATGCCACCACAAGGTCTCAATCCCAGCGATAGGGTAGTTGAGCTTGGCGCACTAGCCATCTCAGCGGCGGTTTCTACTGGTGCAGTTGCCGGCGCGTGGATTCTCTGGCTTATCAAGAAGAGTTGGCTGGCTTCAGCGGGGTCGCTCGTCGCTGGCGCAGTCGTCGGATTTGTGGTGGGTCAGTTGGTGGCTCGCATCCTCTACCGCACTGGCGGAAATACGGCAGTCGTGAAGATAGGCAGTGCGTCATTATCCGCCACGATTCCCGCAGGTTTAGCCGGAGGCGTTGCTACTGCCGTCGCTGTTGGCCTTCTGGCGTTGCTGACTTTCAGTTCGAGGAGTCAGGCGTTGTCATTGTTCGGAGTTGCCATCGGTTGCGGCGTCGTTCTCGGTGTATTGTTCGCCTGCTTGGGTTCACTGACATGAGATTTGAGATGACACATTGGCGGTCAAACTTGGGTCGTTAGCCCAGCGATCGAACGTCCTGATTGAACGCCTCACCGCGTTGCTCGTAGTTTTGAAACTGATCGTAGCTGGCGCAGCCGGGGGAGAGCAGGACGATGTCGCCCAGCGTGGCTTGCGAGTTGGCCCATGCGAACGCCTCGTCGAGATTCGCCGCGCGTTGAACGGCGGTTCGGCCGGTGACGTCGAAGTGGCGGACGAGCGATTCCAACGTGGTGGCGGTCTGGCCGAAAAGAGCGACCGCTTTGGTTCGGTCGGCGATCGCACGGGCCATCGGCGAGAGATCGATTCCCTTGTCGTAGCCTCCGGCGAGGAGCACGATCGGGGCGTCGAACGACGAGAGGGCAAGTTGCACCGCTTCGGGCGTGGTGGCTTTCGAGTCGTTGTAGAATCGGCGTCCCGCGTGCTCGCCAACGAATTGCAAGCGGTGTGGGAGCGGTTGGAATTCTTGCAAGCCGCGCCGAATGGAGTCCGGTTTCGCACCGAGCGCCAGCGCGACACATGTGGCCGCCTGCGCGTTGCGAAGATTGTGCTCGCCGGGAAGCGGCAACCACTCGCGGAGCAGTTTTTGATCGAACCCATCTGCTCGTGCTCCAAACCACAACGTCTGCGCCGCAGTCGGCCAGCGTGACACGTCGGGATCATCCTGATTCAAAACAGCGAACTGCTCCGGCGTTTGCCAGCGGAGCAGGTTTTGTTTCGCGGTGCGATACGCTTCCACCGTGCCGTGCCGGTCGAGGTGGTTCGGGCTGAAATTCGTCACGACGGCCACGTCGGGAGCCGGCTTCAGTTCCGCCAGGTCTTCGAGTTGAAAACTGCTCAATTCGAGCACCACCCAATCGTCGGGAGTGATCTCGTCCACTTCCGGAAGCAAACTCCGGCCGATATTCCCGCCAAGCCAACAGCGCCGCGCCGGCAAATCACCGGCCGAGATCGCGGCCGACAGGAGTGCGTGCGTCAGAGCCGTCGTCGTGGACTTGCCGTTCGATCCGGTCACACAAACAGTCCGCCCGCGATTGTGCTCCCAGAACAAATTCATTTCGCTCGTGATCGGGATGCCGGCCTCGCGAGCCATGTGCAGGTGTGGTGCCTCCTTCGGCACGGCGGGGCTGACGACCAGCAGGTCGGCGTTGAGAAAATCCTCGTCTCGATGGCCACCGAGGTGCCACTGCGCAGGCGGCGTGGCTGCGAGCAGGGCGATCGGTTCCGCGAGTTCGTCGGCCGAACGCAGGTCGGTCACGGTGACGATGGCTCCGCGCTGGACGAGAAATCGCACAGCCCCAACGCCTCCACCGAACGTGCCGAGGCCCATCACGGTGACACGGCGGTTGTGGAGATCGCGGGACAACATAGACTGACCTGCGGAGCGAGAGCAATTCTCAGCGGAGAGTTTAACGACAGTTCGCCCCCTCACCCCCGACCCCTCCCCGGGTTTGTGTTCGCGGAAA
>JACRIH010000217.1 GCA_016235885.1 Planctomycetales bacterium
CCCATGCCGAATCCCTTGTCGCGCACCCAATTCGAAAGACTCAGGTTGCCGATCCCTCCCGCGCCGGCCGTGGACGCCAGTGACGCCAGCAACAGGAAGTCGATGCCGTGCGAAACACCGTCCGCGCCGACCGAACCTTTCGCCGACGGCAGGTAACCGAAATGGAAGAAGCCGGAGAACGTGTGCAACCAGTGGTCGAACGGTACGAACCACACGTTGACCGAAATCAGGAAGACAAAGATGTATGCGATCATCCCCCACGACGCCCATTCCAGCATCCGTTCGATCGTGCCGCCGAAACTGAGCAGTGCCACCCCAGCCGCCATCACGCCGTACGTGATCCAAAGCAAAATGTTCGCATCCGAATTCCCCGGCATCTCGCCCGAGATGATGGCGAACGCCGGATTGGCACATCCCTTCGCGAGTGCGGGGACGCCGAGCTGCACGACCGTCAGCACGATGTAAAAAATCCCCCAAAACCTCGCGCCCGGCCGCAGCCGCATGATTCCCGTGAGGATCGGTTCGCCGGTGTAAAGCGTGTACCGAATGGCCTCCAAGTTGAAGAGCGTTTGCAAGACGATCGCGGTCGTGGCGATCCAGAACACGCTCATCCCATGCTTCACTGCCGCCGCCGGACCGATCAACCATTCACCACCACCGATGGCCGCCGCCAACAGGATGGCTCCCGGTCCGATCGTGCGGAACACGTTGCGGACCGAGTACGGCAGCGGTTCGGGGAGATCGTCGTGGCCCCAGGGAGGAAGGCCGGAGGGATTTTCGATTTCCGATTTCCGATTTTCGATTTGAGACATCGGGCGACTCGCGGTGTCGTCGAGGTTGAGTGGATCGTGGGTCGACATCTTACGCAGAGACGTGGAATCACGGTACTCCCTCTCCCCTTGGGGGAGAGGGTTGGTCGTTTTGGAAGTTGGAGTCCCGGCTTCAGCCGGCACCGCCTTAAGGCGGGACTCCAGCACAGAAACGCGCGGGCCACCGCCCGCCCCTCACCTCCTGCCAAAAACCCTCTCCCCCAAAGGGGAGAGGGGAGGACACGCACGCGGCGCGCGTGCAAGAGTGGTGGCGACAACTTATCATTCCCGCCGTGTCGTGCGTTGCACAGTGTCCCTCTTAAAAACGCCTCCGAGGAGTCTTCACCATGCGTCCATGCCTGCTGCGTTTGTTGACTGTGTCTGTGGCCCTTGTTGCCTGTCTGAGTTCACTGACTCCGGCTCCGGCCTTAGCACAGACGGCGAAGAAGGCGCGCATCCTGATGATCACCGAGAGCAAGGGCTTCAAGCACGGCTCAGTCAATCGTGACAACAAGGATGGCACGAAGAAGGATCTCGCAGCGGCCGAGGTGACGATGATTCAACTCGGCCAGCAGACGGGATTGTTCACCGTCGATTGCTCGCAGGACTCGGCGAAGGATTTCACGAAGGAGAACCTGCAAAACTACGACATCGTGTGCTTCTACACGACTGGAGGCCGCGGCGCGTGGAAGATCAGCGACGAGACGTTCGACTACTTCTTCAAGGAATGGCTGCCGAAAAAGGGGCATGGGTTTGTCGGCACGCACTCGGCCTCCGACACGATGGCCGACTACAAACCGTACTGGGACATGATCGGTGGTTCATTCAACGGCCACCCGTGGGGTTCCGGCGAAACGGTGACGATTTCCGTCCACGACACGAAGCATCCCGGCAGCCGCATGTTCGGCGACGAGTTCCAAATCAAGGATGAAATCTACTGGTACAAAAACTGGCAGCCCGAAAAAGTTCGCGTGCTGATGAGCCTCAACATCGCCAAATGCCAGACCAAGGGAGCCAAAAAGAAAGTCAAGCAGGGTGACAAGGAAGTCGAAGTGGTCGAAGCCCATCACGTCCCCATCTCGTGGGTGAAGCAATACGGCGACGGCCGCGTGTTCTACACCAACCTGGGCCACAACGAAGCGACGTGGACGAACAAGCAGTTCCTCGAATCCGTGCAGGGGGGCATCCAGTGGATCCTCGGCCAGAAAGAGGGCGACGCCACGCCGAACCCCGAGTTGTCGAAGGCTCAGGAGGAGAAGGCCATCAAGGACGCGGCGGCGGCGAAGTAGTAGGGCGGAGAAATGGCAACTGGATTCGTATCCCCGAACAACAGAATCCCTCCAACGGATAACAGAATCGTTAGACGTTTCCTCCCGTCTCCTGTGAACGGAAGCCAAGAAGAATCCAGAAACGAGCCACAATGCAATTGAGCAACTACTATCCGGTTCTTATCACCACTTCGCTCATTGTCGGGGCCATTTTCGCTCTCCGCATTTTCTTCACGCTTTGGGCACCCGTAGAGAGACGCATCAACGGCGACCGATTCGCAACCACCCAGGAACTCAACATCGATGAACTCAAGAACAAGACCGTCAACATCCATCTCAAATCTACAACGCACATCGACGGAGTTGTTCTTCTCGGTTATTGCTCCGCACACGTAGCCTCACCATATCACCTGAGGCAGATGCTTATGACACGCTCTCCTGATGGGCGAACTGCTTACATCCGAATCGAAGAAATTGAATACATCGAACAACAACCCGGAAACGCCTAACAATAGGCAACCCATCGGACAATGAATCATGCCTGATCCTGACACACTCTTTTCCGTAGCCGGTCAAGTCGTGCTCGTGTCCGGCGCGAGTCGCGGGATTGGGCGGGCGTTGGCGGCGGGGTTTGTGCAGCGGGGGGCGCGGGTCGTCATCACGGGGCGCGAGGCCGCGACGCTGGAGAAGACGGCGCGGGAGATCGGGATGGGGGGCGTCGAGGTGGCGACGTTCGTCTGCGATGTGGCTCAGCCCGACGACATTCGCAAGCTGGTTCCCGCGGTGATCGAGCGGTGCGGGCGAATCGACACGCTGCTCAACGTGGCGGGGGTGAACAACCGGAAGCGGGTCGAGACGTTCAGCGCCGACGAGTTCGATTTCATCCTCGATATCAACCTCCGCGGCACGTTTCTGCTCGCGCAGGAAGTTGGCAAGCGGATGATCGCACAAAAGTCGGGAGCGATCATCAACATTGATTCGGTCAACACGTACGCGCCGCTGCGCGGCGTGATCCCGTACGCGATGAGCAAAGCCGGCGTCGGCATGATGACGCGCGGCTTGGCGATGGAATGGGGCGAGCACGGCGTCCGCGTGAATGCCATCGCCCCCGGCTTCATCCTGACCGACCTCAACCAAAAACTGTGGTCGCAGGAAACCATGCAGACGTGGGGCCTCGCCAACACGCCGCTCCGGCGGCTGGGAGAAGTCGGAGACCTCGTCGGCACGGCCGTGTTCCTGGCATCGAAGGCGTCGGGCTTCCTCACCGGTCAAGTGCTGTACGTCGACGGCGGCCTCTCCGCCGGCATGATGTGGCCGATCGAGTTGTAACGGGGAGAGCGAGGCTCCCGCCGAGCCGAGTTCTCCCCTCTCCCCTTGGGGGAGAGGGGCCGGGGGTGAGGGGTGTATCGCGCGGTCCCTCAGCTTGAACTGTTGCAGAGAGACGCAAGGACCGCCCCTCACCCCTAACCCCTCTCCCCCAAGGGGAGAGGGGAACTGAAA
>JACRIH010000016.1 GCA_016235885.1 Planctomycetales bacterium
AGTGCTGTCCGATAACCAGCGGGCGGTGATGCGGGAGCTGGTCAAACGCCGAGCCGCCGCCGAACCGGTGGCGTACCTCGTGGGGCATCGCGAATTCTTCAGCCTCGACTTCCGGGTCACTCGCGACGTTCTGATCCCGCGCCCCGAGACGGAAACCCTCGTGCTGGAAGTCGTCGAACTGGCGAAGTTGCTGCCCACTCCCAAAATCCTCGACATCGGCACCGGCTCCGGCTGCATCGCGATTTCGCTCGCGACTCAACTTCCCCCCGCTCACGTTACCGCCGTGGACATCAGCGAACCGGCGTTGCGGATCGCGCAGGAAAATGCCGAGCGCCATCGTGTCGCCGACCGGATGCGGTTCCTGCTGGGCGACCTCCTGGCCTCCGTTCCGTCGGAGGAGACATTCGACTTCATCGTCAGCAATCCGCCGTACGTGACTACTGCCGAATTGGAAAAGTTGCCAGCGGACATTCGCCATCACGAACCACGCTCGGCTCTCGACGGCGGCCCCGACGGCCTCGCCATTCTCTCGCGTCTCGTGATCGAAGCTCCTCCGTTTCTGAATCCCGGTGGTTGGCTGCTGCTCGAAATCTCGCCGGAGCAGGCCGAGTCAATGCACGACTTATTCACCAAGCAGGGAACGTACGTCAACGTGGCCGTCGCGAAAGACCTGTCTGGCAAGGCCCGAGTTGTCATGGGTCAGGCTTCAATCAGACCATGAATAATCCGGGTTTGAGGACCGCGATCGCCGTCGCCGTTGGCTCCGGGTTACACGCAGCAGCAGCAACCAAACGTAGCCACGCTCGCCAGAGCGTGGGCCGCGTCACCTGAAAGCCCACGCTCTGGCGGGCTTGTTGAATTAATGTGGCGGTGGCACTCCGTGACACCGCACGTTGTGGCCGCCCCGCAGGGCGGGCACAACATGTCCCGCCACGGAGTGTCGGGACCACATTAAATCAACAAGCCCTGGCGAGCGTGGCTACGAAATGCGCGCAGCCCGACAAGAAATCGCGAGATAGTAGTACGACGTGTCTGCGCAAAGGGCGTCGTGCAACCCGAACTGACCTTGCGGCCTATTGTGCCGATGGGCTAGAAGCCCGCAGTTTTCCAGTCGTTTCGATCATTTCTCCGCTCGGCAAGGATGCCATGCCTCCACGGATCACTTCCGCTTCGATCATTCGTCGTACGGCCAGCCTGCTGTCTCGCATCGCGGCAAGTTCATGGACCACGCCTGTCGGTCACGGCCTGCTGTGTGGTGCCTTCATGCTGGTTTGGATGCAGCAAACGATCAGCCTGTTCGGAACCACGCCCCCCGTTACGTTCGCGATGACCGGGGCAGTTGCGTTCGGTGTTTTGCTCGCCCTGTGGAAACGAACTGATGAGACAGTGGCGGCGAATTCTGTTCCCGATTGGACCGCCCGGCAAGTGGCCTCCGGGTTGCTGGTTGGTCTGGCCGGATGGTCGGTTGTGTACCCCGTGCTGTTGGACGGCTTCGCCAGGTTGGTGACAATCAGCGGGACACATCTTGAATCGAATCTCTCCGCGGTCGTTGTCGTTGTGCCCGCGTTGCTCCTGTGTCTCAGCCCAATGGCCTGGGTTACGGTGCGGCTCGTGACGTGCCTCGGCAACGAAATGCGATCCAGCAGTGGAATGGCGACGGACGAGGACGACGCGCCGTGTGCTGTCCTCGCTCCATTTTCGATCGGGTTTGGGTTGGGTGTCCTTTCATCCGGGCTGTGGCTGGCTCCGTGGCTGGGACTGGATCGCCTGACATTGGTCTGCGCGGGAGTGATCGCCGTTTGGGCGACGGTGCGTGTGCTGCGACCGCAGCAAGTCGCGTCGAGCAGCCGATTGGAACTGCGTGACCTATCGGCCGCACCCACCCGAAACGACAACGAAACCTCGTTGACGCTTCGGGTTGGCGTGGACTTCGTCCTCATCGCGGTCAGCGGTGGACTGTTCGCCGCGTGGCGACGCATGGCACACCAGCTTGTGCCGCAGACGAGCCATGCGCTCGCGGGCGAAATCGCCTCGGTGGCCGTCGGACTTTCGCTGGGGATTATGCTTGCGGGCTGGCTGGCAAGACGCCGAAATGCAAACGGGGCGCTCGTCCGCTTGCGGCTGGCAGTCGGCCTCGTGATGTGGAGTGTCGTGGCCGTCGCGGCGTTTCCGTGGCTGACCCACGGGGCGCTGTGGCTGAACGCATTCGTCTGGCAGACCAGTTGGCTGTCGCTCGGTCGCGTCGGACTGACGGCCTTGCTGCTGGCTCCGATCGGCTTCGCATTCGGGCTGACCTCTGTCGGCGATGTGAAGTCGGTTCGGTGGCGCGTTGCCGTCCAAGTCTCGCTGGCCCTCGCGGGCTATTGGTTGACAACACTCGCCGTGACGTCGCCGGGGAATCCCGCGGTTGTTTCGTTGTGCATCGCAGCAGTTTTGCTTGTCAGCGTGTCGCTGCAATGGAGGACGATCGTCACGTCGGCACCGTCGCGAATCGGTTGGATCGGCTGGGCGACGCCGGTCCTGTTGCTGGCGTGCAGCCCGTTGTGTTTGGCCAACTACACGCCGGCCGTCACGGCCCGCCTGCTGTTCAGCACCGGCGTCTTTAACGCTCGCCGCGGAGGCGTGGAGCCGTCTCAACTGCTTCGACTGGACGATGGACGATTACTCCAGGTTCTGGAAGGGTCGCGCGGCACCTTCACCGTTTGGAAACACAACGGCCACCAAATCCATCTGCGTGAGGACGGCGTCCCGAGTGGAGCGATCTCCACGGATGCCGATATCTTTCCGCAGTACTCGGCGGAAGTGCTGCCGGCCGCGCTACCGTTGATCCTGCACGAGACGCCACTCCGCGTGATGGTTCTGGGCTTGGGAAGTGGCGTCCCGTTGGGATCGACCCTGTCGTTTCCTGTGCAAGAGGTCGTTTGCATCGAACCGGATCGTGTCCTGCTGCGGCTGGCGAATGAAGTGCTGTATCCGCACCCGGAGACGAATCCCCTGGCGGACAATCGGCTGCGGTTGGTCACCATTGATCCAGTGCTGGCGATGCTTGGCACGCCGCCGGAGTCGCGATTCGATGTGATCGTCTCGCATCCTGACCATTCATTTCTTGCGCGGTCGGCCCCCTGCTTCACGCGGCAGTTCTATCAGCACGTCGCGAACCATCTGACACCGGCCGGGATTTTCAGCCAGCGATTTCAAATGGTGGACTATGGACCGGAGCCGCTCCGTTGTGTGGTGGCCACGTTGCAAAGCGTCTTTCGCGAGGTCGCGTTGCTGGAAGTCGCACCGGGGGAACTGGCACTGCTGGCCACCAATGACGATCGGGGGCTGATCCGTCCACTGCTCGCCGAACGAGTGGCCACTCCGCATTGTCGTGCGTTGCTGGCTCGAATGGGTGTGGACTGGTCGTCGCTGCTCGTGTTCGGTGGGTATTCGCACGAGACGCTCGCGAAATTTGTTGCGAACGGTCGTGCCGAACCGAATACCGTGTCAAACAGCCGGCTGGCGCTTTCGCTGCCGCGCGAAGTCATGCGTTGGGGGCCAAAGTTGTCCGAGTTGCAGGCGTCCCTTGGAAACCAGGGGAGCACGCTCGCCATGTGGCTCGGTGACCACGATGACCTTTCCGAAGCCATCCGCCGCCAACAGGAGGTCACCGAGCAACTCGAACTGATGGACAAATACGCCGACCAATACTGGGCCTACCGGAGCAAGGTCAAGGAACTCGTGACCAAGCGACCGCTGAGTCCCATTCAGCAGGTGAACTACGAGCTGGGCGGAAAAAAGATGCATTCGGTTGACGCACGGAGGTTGAAGTATTTCGAGGCGCTTGGCCAGGCGGCGCAATCGAAACAACTGGCGGACATCGACCGCGTGGCCGAATTCGAAACGCCGTACGACCCGCTCGTGAGTTTCTTTCTGCACCAGGAACTGGCCGAACTCCTCGCCCGATCGTCAGAACGTGATCCGGTCCGCGAACTGCGTCACCGCTGGCACTCGCTGTACTTTTCGTCGGTCAAAGACCGGTCGGTGCGGACCGTCTGCGACACTGTCAACCTGCTGCTCGACGATCCCGCGGCCGAACCAAACCTGCTCCAGCGGCGCGACAACCTGGACGCTCTGCTGCAACTGCTCGTCAACCGTTGGACCCTGCGCTACGGCACGAAACCGAAATCGACTCAGTCGATGTTGCACGACATCGACGTGACGATGAAGACCGTCGATAGGGCGTACGATTCGCTGACCGCTCTCACCGTCGAGTGCGGCCTACCGGCTGAAAACTGGACGGCACGTCAGGCGGTGCTGCATCAATCGCTCGTCCGGCCACTCCGCAATTATCGAGATCAGTTGCTGCCGATTCACCAACAGAACTTGTCGCGACTGCGGGCATTGCAAGCGAAAGAGTAGTCCGGTCACTCCGTGACCGGACTTTGCGTCACAGAGCGACTCGTCGAACTTCTTGATTGCGAGACAGGATTCTCGACGACACGAATGGTGGAAGCCCAGTTTCGGCAGGCAGAAGAAAGGCAAACTGTGAGCGCGGGGTTTGTCATCCGCCCGGTTCGGCCAGCTTGCGGAGGTACACGGCCAGGTCCATCTCCAGCTTGACCAACCGCTGCCATGTAGACCAGTCGGTGCGCATGGTGCGCGCATTGCCATGCGAATCCTCGACAGAGGTTTCGAGGACGTGCGCGATTTGTTCGTGCAGATAGGCCAGCAGGTCGGAGACCTGAGCCTGATGAACTGGTCGCAACCCGTCCGGCAATTCGGGCGGGCCGTCGGGAAACAACGAACCGGCATCGCCGTCCAGGACGGCTTGATCCACGTGCGGCAACGGGCTGACGGACAGCGAGGAACCTGATCCCGGAACGGCGATCGTGCCATTGTCGTAGGCGATGTCGTCCGCCGGACTCGCGTCGCGGTTTTTCGTCTGCAATTCTTCCGGGCTGCCAAACAGCAGAGCCGAACGGCCGACCAACACGAGGTCGCCGATTTGCAGGACTCGCATCTGCACCGGGTGGCCGTTGATACGGGTGCCGTTGGTGCTGTCGAGGTCGGTCAGAATCACGTGCCCGCCGTCTTCCTGAATCTTCGCGTGAAAACGGCTGATGCGTTCGTCGTTCAGAACGATGTGGTTGTCTTCCTCGCGGCCGATCGTGATCGGTGTGGGCAGACGCAGAAATGTGCGTCCCTTTTCGAGGCCGTTGACGACTTGAAATGTAACGAGGGCCATGCTGGCACCAGCGACCGACGGGATCAAAACCTGAACGATGTCGGCAGGCAGGGTAACACGCCTCAAAACGCCAAGTCAATTCACGCTGCTGACGACTGCCGACGACTGCTCCACCAGTTCTCCTTCGGCACGCATCCCAAGATGACGATCACCATCTGCGAGGCGACGAACAAGCCGAGCGTGAACAGCACCCCTTCGGTGAATCCGTACGCGTGCAAACCCTTGCCGAGTTCGTTCACACCGAACCACGACCAGCTTGTCGTGATGTTCCCCATGACCGACAGCACAGCCAGACCGCGATCCTTCACCATGCCGTCCCAGCGGGCGTGCAGGATCAGAGCGTTCCACAGCACGATGATGAGTGCTCCGTTTTCCTTCGGGTCCCAACCCCAGAACCGGCCCCACGAATCGTCCGCCCACAGTCCGCCCAGAACCGTGCCGACAAAGCTAAACAGCAGAGCGAAGCAGAGCGTGCCGTAAATCATCCGGGCGAGATCCTTGCCGATGTTCGCCGTGAGTGTCGGCGTGATGACTCCGCGAATCACGTAAATCAGGCCGAGCAACCCGGCGACGAATGTCGTCGCGTACCCCAGCGTGATGCACACCACGTGCGTTGCCAGCCAGAATTGCGTGTCGAGCACCGCTTGCAGGACGGTGAACGTGTCCCCATCGCCGGCCAGTTGGTGGGCGATCAGCAGCGTGGCGAAACCGGCCATCGACGACAATACGTTGCCCATCCCGAGTCGGTACACAAGTTCCAAAATGATCCCCAGCAATACGGCTCCCCAGCCGATGAAGACCGCCGACGAATACAGGTTCGTCACCGGCGGCCGGCCGGAAATGTAGACGCGCGACACAAGGGCGAAGGTGTGAACCAACAGCGTGAACACGATGAGCCAGAACGCCGCCCGGTTCAACCGCTTGGTCCACCCCAGCCACGACATGGCCACCAGCACAAACGCGACCAGATACAAAACCGAGGCGTGATAGAACGGAGCGAACTGATTGAAAAACGCTTCGTAGTTCGTCGTCTTCATGTTGACGTCACCAAGCGGCAACGACGCCAGCGACGTCTGATATTTCGCCAGTTCCGAATTGAACTTCTCGACGTCGTCGCTGGCCCACGCGTGGAGAATCTGATCCCATGCCGCGGCCGACGGGTCGGGGTCCTGACCGAGTTGCATCAAGGCATACGATTGAACCCACGCCGCCGCGAATGGTTGCCATTCAACCTTTGGCTTCTCGTCCGTCTTCTTTTCGGACGGTAGCGGCTGAGTCGGAATGACGAGCGCGGCCTGAATGTCGGTCATCTCCTCACGCAGGTTTTGCAACGCGAGTTGGACCTGCTGCATCTTCTGCATCGCAGTCGGCCGGTCGTTCTTGAATTCTTCCATCGTGGGAATTGGCGGCAACCGTGGGTGACGGAACTGCGCCATCAGTGTGTTCCGCAGCCGGATCTTGCTCGACAGATCGAGCACCTTGCGTTGGAAGAGTGTCAGCTTTTCATCCTGCTTCGCCTTTTTCAGGGCCATCGCCTGCTTGAGCACTTCGCCGAGGTTCGGGAGTTTTTCCTCAAACTCCTCCCACGCGTACGTGAATCCCGACCGTTGTTCGAGTCCCAGCGATTGCAGCACTTCGAGGTTTTCGATCCGGAACACCTTGTGCTTGTCCGCTGTCGGGTTGCCGGAAATCAAATCGGCCAGCCAGCGGATGGCCGGTTCCTTGCGCGTGTATTCCGCGCCGGTCAGCGACTTGTAAGTCCGGGCCATCCACCCGTTGTCATCGCTCGGTACGCGAAACTCTTCTTTGCCCGAGATCTGTCGCAGCGAGTTGCGAGCCAGCGAATCCAGTGGCTTGTCGCGACCCGCATCGCGAATCGGCAGGCGGGCGAACTCGCGGAGATTCGGCTGGCCAGGCGACCATTTCGCGGGCCGAGCCTGACCGACCAGCCACGCGGCGAACAACACGACGATGCCAGCGGGAACGAGCCAGTCCGCGAGGCGTCGAGAATTCGGCGAGCGAGGGGCGTTAGCCCCCTGGTTGTTTGTCGAGAGACGTTCGACCAGGGGGTTAACGCCCCCCGCTCGCCGACTGCCTTCCACATCGCCGACAAAACCCGCGCGGCGGCGTAGGAATCGCATCAACGCCGATCCAAACTGCGCCAGTAAACCGACACCAACGATCATGCACGACACGTACGGAATCATCCAGCCGGTATTCGTCACCACCTGCAAGCCAGTTGATTCCTCGCCCGTTCTTTCATCCCGATGGTAGTTCGACTGGTAGAACGTCTCGCCGCGATAGCGAAGTGGATTGTTCATCCAAATGCGGACGTCCTGATCCACGCCTTGGGTCGGATCGGTCAGGTGAATGTACGCCGAGAAGTCTCGCGTCATGGTCGTGCCGACGTATTTCACGTCCTGAATGTCCTTCAGCGTGACCGAGTACGGCTTGTAAGTTCGCTTGAATCGCAAATCGACTTCGTACGTCTTGTCGCCCAGCGCCACCGATTCGGGGCGCAGGAGTTGGCTCACGATGAATGTCCCCAACGATTCCGTCGTCCCTTTGCGGAAGAACTGTACGTACGCCGCCGACAGATCGACTTCACCACCCGTGTCGGTCCCAGTACCGGCTCGCGCGTCCACCGCGATCAACCTCTGCCCCTTGCCGGCAGTTGCGAGATTGGTTTCATCCGGTTTGATTTCTCGAACCATCGCGTTTTGCAAAAACTTCACGAGGCGCACATCGAACGGCAAGTCTTGGTGTTGAATGGTTGCGAAGTCACTGCCCGGCTTGCCCAACAGAATCGAGACGGGAACGACCACCACGTCGTCTTCCTTGGGGTCGGACGAATCGATGATCGCCATCTCCACCGAACGCAAGTCTTGCACGAAATTCACTGTCTCGCCTTCACGAATGTGCATCTGAGCTTCGATTGCGCCGGTGCCAACCATCAGTTCGCTGAACATCATCAACCCGATGCCGCCGTGGATCAGGACGATGCCGCCGCGCTTCTTGAACAGTAGGAGGCAGCCCGCCAGCAGGACGAATCCGGCCAGTGCTCCCTGGATGAGCTGCCACAGAATGCGCATCGAAGAGTCGCCGAGAACAACCCTGTCTCCGGCGGAGAACAGCCAGCCGGTCAGCAGACCCAGCGCGATGGTCAGGCCGAGGATCACGCGGCGTTCGATTCGCAGCGACCGATCGAACGTGACCCAACCGTACACTCCGGTCAGGCACAGCGCGGCCAACCCCATTTTCAAAAAGAACCAGAGCGTCGACCACTTGAAGAATGGCTCGGCTTGAAACCCGTCGCCGGTGCTGCCGCCGGCAATGACGAGCCACGTGGTAACGATTCCGGCCAGCAACACGAGCAGGCCAGCGGTCAGTCGATTGCCCTTCGCTTGCAGGGAGAATCTCACAGTGTGCGCAGCGAACAGGTTCACAGCCATTGCGCCACCAATCAACCATCCGCCGGGAAAGTAGAAGCCCCCCGCAACGTTTGCCAGCGGCGCAAAGAAGAAGTCGAAGTCGCGGAATTCGATCCACGCGAACGCCGTCCGAAAATAATGATGCACCACGTACCAGACATCGTGATGCCGCTGGGCTAGCGTGCCCACGAGCACAATGATGATCGCCAGCGCGAACAGCACGACCGTGAGCTTGAGCGACGACAGCGGTTTCAATGCCGTTTGCACGATCTCCCACACCCAAGCCGTTTTGACAGACTTGTCCTCGACGGTCACCGGACGATCGAGCGTGAGTGTGCTGCTGGACATGCTGTGCTCCTTCTCGCTTCTCAAATCAGGCGAGCCGGGCGGCGTCAGCACCCGGAGCTTGTTGACACACGGAAAAGTCC
>JACRIH010000214.1 GCA_016235885.1 Planctomycetales bacterium
GAGGGGCAAGCGGCTCCGAGCGCAGATAAAAAGCGATGCTCGGTAACACATGCCCCTCACCCCAGCCCTCTCCCCTTGAAGGGGAGAGGGAGGACGCTAACTCTTCTTTTCAAACTCCGCATCAATCACATCGTCCTGAGCCGGCTTCTCGCCACCACCCTCGGCATCGGGTTGAGCACCGCCGCCGGCCTTCGCCGCCTGCTCGTACATGTGCTTCGACAGCGCGTGCGTGGCCTGTTCGAGTTCACCCACGGCCTGATCGATGGCGGCGACATCCTCGCCTTCGGCCTTCTCCTTGACCTTCACGACAGCGCCTTCGATCGCCGACTTCGATCCGGCGTCGAGCTTGTCGGCGTGTTCTTTCAGCAGCTTTTCCGTTTGGTACACGAGACTGGAGGCCTTGTTGCGGGCTTCGGCCAGCTTGCGACGCGCGGCGTCCTCGTCGGCGTGAGCTTCGGCGTCCTTCCGCATCTGCTCGACTTCTTCCTTCGACAGTCCGCCCGATTTTTCGATGCGGACGGTTTGTTCCTTGCCGCTGCCGAGATCCTTCGCGGTGACGTTCAGTATGCCGTTCACGTCGATGTTGAATTTGACTTCGATCTGAGGAGTGCCACGCGGAGCCGGCGGGATGCCATCCAGATTGAACTGGCCGAGCAGACGATTGTCACGGGCCATCTTCCGCTCGCCCTGAGACACGCTGACCGTGACCGCGGATTGATTGTCAGCAGCGGTGGAGAAGGTTTCCTTCTTTTCGGTCGGGATCGTCGTGTTGCGTTCGACAAGGACCGTCATCACGCCCCCTTCCGTTTCGATTCCGAGCGACAGTGGGGTGACATCGAGCAGCACGACGTCTTTGACTTCGCCCGTGATCACGCCCGCCTGGATCGCCGCACCGACGGCAACCACTTCGTCGGGGTTGACTCCCTTGTGCGGTTCCTTGTCGAACATTTTCCGCACGAGATCCTGAACCTTGGGGACGCGAGTCGAGCCACCGACCAGCACGACCTCGTCGATTTGATTCGGTTTCAACTTCGCGTCCTTGAGCGCTTGTTCGACGGGGCCGCGGCAGCGTTCGATCAACTTGTCGACCAAGCGTTCGAAGTCGGAGCGAGTGATCGTCATCTGCAAGTGTTTGGCACCGGAAGCATCGGCCGTGATGAACGGCAGGTTGATGTCCGTATTCTGCTGCGATGACAGCTCTTTCTTTCCCTTCTCGGCCGCCTCGCGGAGACGTTGCAAGGCCATCGCGTCTTTCCGCAGGTCGATGCTGTGTTCGGCCTTGAATTTGTCGGCGATGAAATTGATCAGTTCTTCATCGAAGTCGTCGCCGCCCAGGTGTGTGTCGCCGTTCGTGCTCAGCACCTCGACAAGTTCGGTGCCGACTTCCAGCACCGACACGTCGAACGTTCCGCCACCGAGATCGAACACGACGATCTTCTCGTCATTTTTCTTGTCGAGACCGTACGCGAGCGCGGCTGCCGTCGGTTCGTTGATGATACGTTCCACCGTCAGCCCGGCGATCTGGCCGGCGTCCTTGGTGGCCTGACGTTGCGCGTCGTTGAAGTATGCCGGGACCGTGATCACCGCGCGATTGACTTTGTGCCCGAGATAACTTTCCGCAGATTCCTTGAGTTTGCGCAACACGTGTGCAGAGATTTCCGGAGGCGTGAACGTCTTGTCTCCGGATCGCACCTTGACGTACTCGGTTGGTCCGCCGATGACTTCATAAGGAACCATCTTCTCTTCCGAAGCAACCTCGCTGTGCCGCCGTCCCATGAAGCGCTTGATCGAGTACACGGTTCGCTTCGGGTTCGTGACGGCCTGGCGCTTGGCCGGGTCGCCAACGAGGATGTCTCCCTTGTCCGTGAACGCGACGACGCTCGGCGTGAGACGGTTGCCTTCGAGGTTGGCGATCACTTTCGCTTCGCCCCCTTCCATCACAGCGACAACGGAGTTGGTTGTACCGAGGTCGATCCCAATGATCTTGTCACCACGAGCAGACATGACACGTCACTCCTTCCAATCAGTGGACTTCTATGTTTGTGGCTGATTTGCAGCCGGTGAATCACGAACTTGGCCAGCCATTCGGTGAGGCGTGGCACACTGGGTTCGCATGGTTGGCAAAGAGTGTGCCGTGATGTGCTCGTGTTGAATGCGTCGTCGCAAACGGCTTGTCATCAGGTAAGTTGTGACTCGCATCTCGCTGGCCTGTGTGCGGATCAGCACTTCCGTTCCGCCAAATTGGCACAGGTTGAGACTAGGCATCCAGATGCTCGCATTGTCAGATTGGCAGCGGGCGATGAGAAACCCAACTTCACTTCGTTGTGATCCATGCACGCGTGAAATCAAATTTGTCAGGGGGCACCGACTCGCGATGGGGCGTTTGTCCGGATTGGGCCACTTCGCCGTCGGATGCCGCACGCTCTGCGGCAACGACGCGGGGGTGAACTTTCGTGAGCTGAGGCGCTTCAGATCGTGTGACCGGGGTTTCGTTTGATGCAAATCGAACAGGAGCACTCGCAGAATTCATTTGCGCTGGTAGAGACATTTCCGTCCTCGCCGGACACATCCTGTGATGGAATCAGTCTCAAAAAAACGGGATTCACGGATGTGATTTACGATCAATTCCTGACTGAGTTGCACGACCTGCCGGTTCTTGCCAGAATGCCCGCGCGGCAAGTCCGTCAGGTTTTGATTGGACTTGCACGCGAGTCCGTCACACCTATAATCGCTCGCCTTATCGCGGGTGTAGCTCAGTGGTAGAGCACCACGTTGCCAACGTGGACGTCGTGGGTTCGAGCCCCATCACCCGCTTTTTTTGTTTTAATGGACCGGCCGAAGAGCATGAGCACTGACACAAGCATCACAATTGACTCGACAACCAAGGTTGTCCCCGCCCAAGACGCTCCCTATCGGCTGTCGCTGAATGTGGATATCGCGGACAGCGGTCCGTGCAAGAAGCATGTCCGCGTCAAGATCCCGCGCAACGATATTGACCACTTCGTCAACGAGACGGTGAAGGGGATGGTGGATAAAGCGGCTGTTCCCGGTTTTCGGGCGGGTCGCGTGCCGCGCAAGCTCGTGGTCAAACGGTTCAAAAAAGAGGTCTCCGACGACGTGAAGCAGCGGTTGCTGTTGCAAAGTCTGGAACAGTTGGCTGAGGACAACAACCTCGATGCGATCAACGAACCAGATTTGGACGTCGTCACGCTCACCCTGCCGGACGACGGGGATTTCGAGTACGAGTTCGATGTCGAAGTGCGCCCGCAGTTCGATCTGCCAGCCTACACCGGACTGAAACTCAAGCGTCCAGTTCGTCCGGTCGGCGAAGCGGACGTGGACAGCCACATCAAGAAGTATCTGGCGCAATTCGGTCAGTTGGTTCCGTATGAGGGCGCGGCTGAGGATGGCGACTACCTGACGGTCAACGTCAAGTTCACCCGCAGCGGCGAGTTCCTTGGACAGGTGAGCGAACAAGTCATCCGCGTGCGGCCGGTGCTGCGGTTCCAAGATGCCGAGGTCCAGAAGTTCGACGAGTTGATGATCGGCGTAAAGGCCGGTGAGACGCGCCAAGCCGAAACAACCGTGTCGATGGAAGCCAGCAAGCTCGAACTTCGCGGTGAAGCGGTTTCGGTGCAGTTCGACGTGCTCGACGTGAAGCGCATGCGGTTGCCCGAATTGAATGAAGAGTTCCTCCAAGAACTCGGCGTCGAATCCGAGGCCAAGTTGCGTGAAAACGTGAAGA
>JACRIH010000017.1 GCA_016235885.1 Planctomycetales bacterium
CCCGACCACACAGCAAGGAGTACACGCCATGCGTTGGATATACATCGTCCCGCGAGTTTTGTTGGTGGCCATCGTGTGGGCCTTCTTCACATTCGGATTCGATCCGCTGCTGCATCGCGGTTTGATCGCCGCCGGGCAGAGCGCGATCGGGGCGAAGGTCGATGTCGCGGCGATGCGGACCAGATTCTTTCCGCCGTCGTTTGTCGCGAAAAATGTGCGGCTGGCAAATCGCGACGTACCGGGAACGAACCTCGTCGAATTCCATGACATTCACCTGCGGCTGGAAGGGGCGGCGCTGCTGAAGAAATCGTACATCATCGACGAGGGCACAATCTCGGGCCTGCGTTGGGGCACGCCACGCGAAGACTCGGGGCTGCTCTCGGAAACCCCCGTCGAAAAGCAAGAACGGGAAGTAGCCGCGAAGGTGTCCGCCGAACGGATGGAGAAGATCAAAGCCGAAGCGCTCGCACGCGGCAAAGAGTTTTTGTCAGGGCTGGGTGACCGGGCGATGCTGGAACTCGATCCCGAACAATTCGAATCGGTCCGGCTCGGCGAAGAGCTGGACAAACGCTGGCGGGCTGCGTTTCAGGAATACGAATCGCGTGCGCAGGATTTGAAGAAGCAGATTGAAACGATCAAGGCCGTCGTCAAAGCGAAGGAGGGAAATACGCTCGACCGGATCGAGTCGTACCGGACCGCGACCACCGAGGCCGCCAAGCTGACGCAGGAACTCAAGCGACTGCGCAGCGAACTCGAAGCGCTCACGCGGCAGGCTCGGCAGGACATCGCCGACCTCGAACAGGCCAGGGATCACGACCTCGTGAAGATTCGTGAAAAGGTGGACTTGTTTCGCCTCGACCCGCAACAGCTCACAGAATTCCTGCTCGGTCCGGAATTGCATCACCGTCTGAACGAGATCATCGACTGGACGCGCTGGACCAAGGCCCGGCTCGTCGCGGCGACTGACGATCCAACACCAGAACGTTCGCGAGGTCGAGACTACGTGTTCCCGCGAAAACAGGAGTTGCCCAAGTTCCTCGTCAAACTGCTCAACGTTTCGGGCGAAGGAGAACTGCACGGCCAGCCGCTGAAGTTTGTCGGCACGGCATCGGGAGTCACTTCGCATCCGGCGATCTACGGCCAGCCAGTCATCGTGCGATTGAAGGGGGACGGCGCAGCAGACGTGAACTTGAAGGCGGTGTTCGACTACACGAACCCGGAGTTCGAACCGTCGCACGAAGTCTTGCTGACCTACTCGGCCCTCGGCGGCGAACCAACAGAACTCGGTGAAGCCGATTCGCTGGCGATCCGCGTCACCGCACAGAAACTCGCCTGCCGGGCGGAAGTCAAACTGGCCGGCGACACGATTTCCGGCAAGCTGAATTTCCGGCAGGAGCCGGTCACGTTGTCTGCCCGACTCGGCGGCGACAGCTCGAAATTGGACACACATGTCGCACAGGTGTTCACGGATATCGTTGGCGGCATCACCGAACTCGAAGCCGATCTCGAATTGTCCGGCAACGTCGGCGATCCGCAATGGTCGATCGTCTCGAACCTCGGCCCGGCGATCGCGGGAGGCGTCAACACAGCGCTGGCTCGGCAACTGGAGCAGGGACGTCAACTGTTGGCGACCAAGTTGGAATCGACCGTCGCGAAGAAGACCGAAGACCTGCACAAGCTGTTCGAAGACAAAACACAGCTTCTGACCGCGCGACTGCATTTCAACGAACAGGAAGTGAAACAACTCGCCCAGCAAGTGGCCGGCGGACGACTCCCCGATCTCAACAAGATCGCGACCAAACCGCTCGACGTCTTGAAGAAGCCGCTGACTGCGGACGAGTTGAAGAAACAGGAAGCGAAAGCGAAGGACGAGTTGAAGAAGATTTTTCGGAAGTAGGGCTTCGTCAAGGTTTGATTCGAGAGTCGCCGCACTCATCAGAGTATGGGCTTCGCCGCGTTCTGGCGAACGCGGCGACACACGGTTTGAATTCTGACGCAGACGTAGGGCCAATCGCAAATTCAAAATCGAAAATCCAAAATCATCATGTCCCTCCGCCTGATCGCACGCACACGACCCGCCATTTCGCTGTTGGTGTTTGTTTCACTCGTGATCGTCACTTGTTGGGGCTGCCATTCGGTGCCGCTCACAGGGCGGAAGCAACTGCTGATCATGCCCGAGGCCAAAGAGAACGAGATGGGGGTCACGGCGTATCAGGACATCAAGGCGAAGGAAAAGCCGTCGACGAACCGGGAGTACATCGAGATCGTCAAGCGGGTCGGTGAACGATTGGCTGCGGTCAGCGGTCGCACCGACTACCAGTGGGAATTCCATGTGATCGCCTCCGAAACGCCAAATGCGTTTTGTCTGCCCGGCGGCAAGGTGGCATTCTACGAAGGGATCATGCCGATCTGCGCCAACGAAGCGGGCGTGGCCGTGGTGATGTCGCACGAGATTTCGCACGCGCTGGCGCGCCACGGTGGCGAACGAATGAGCCAGACCACACTGACGTCGGGAATCGGCAAGGCGGTCGATTTCGCCAGCAAAAAGAAAGCGGCGGAAAGCCACGACACGATCATGAAAGCCTACGGCGTGGCGGCCGAATACGGAGTCATCCTGCCGTACAGCCGCAAGCATGAGTCCGAGGCGGATGGGATGGGAATCCTGCTGATGGCCAAGGCGGGCTACGACCCGAGTGAAGCACCGCGGTTTTGGGAACGGTTTGCTTCCAGCCATGAAGGCCAGAAGCCGCCGGAGTTCTTTTCGACGCACCCCTCGGACGAACGCCGGGCCGAAGACCTGCGCAAACTGCTGCCGACGGCGCTCGTTGAGTACGACAATGTCGTGACGAAGTTTGGTCGGGGTGTCGAATTCGCAAAACTCGGCACCGGAACCGTCTTGCCGGCGGGAGGGCCGTCGACCGCCAAGCCACAGGGACGAGTGAACTTCGCAGGGGGAATTGAGGCGGAGTGATTTGGTGGTCGTTCACGCGAAGGGGTCGGGAGTCTTTTTCAGGCCGCGACCAAACGGATGACTGTGAGTTCGATATGGTTTCGCGGCCTGAAAAAGACTCCCGACCCCGTCATGTCACCAGACCAGCGTTGTGTCTGCTGCTCGCGCTCGTCGTCACTTCCCCGGGCTGCGCGACACAGCAACTCGTCAAGCTGCGGTCGCAGCCGTACAACCCGCTGGCCGAGCAACTCAAGCTCACGGCGCATGGCGGCCCCAAGCCGAGCGAGCGGACTCAGCAACTGTTGCGACGGTTCGATCTCGACAGCCGGCCGCGTGGCGATGCGGCGGACGTGATCGCATCGCTGGCGACAATTCACGAGCAATCCCCGTCCCTCGAATCGTGCTACGCGCTCGCTGAACTGAATTACATCGCGGGGCAGCGTCAGCAACTGCGTCGTCGCGAGAAAACGCAAGCCAACTATTGGAACTGCGTCGCGAGGACCTACGAATACCTGTTCGATCCTCGCTACCAGAACACTCGCAATCGGTACGATCCGGAGTTCCGAGGCGCGTGCGACCTGTACAATAGCGCCCTCGAAAGTTGCCTGCGGTTCGCTCGCAAAGACGGGCGGCTGGCTCCCAACGGAACGCTCTCGTTTCCGATGGGAGACCGGACGATGGAAGTGAAACTTGTCGTGATGTGCGACACCTGGAACGAGTCGGACTTCGATCGGTTTGAGTTTGTGTCCGACTACGATGTGCGCCGGTTGCCGAATCATTACCACAATTACGGCCTCGGTGTCCCGCTCATCGCCGTGCGCGATCGCGACCAG
Organism: Planctomycetales bacterium; assembly: GCA_016235885.1. Classification (GTDB taxonomy): domain Bacteria; phylum Planctomycetota; class Planctomycetia; order Planctomycetales; family Planctomycetaceae; genus JACRIH01. The sequence goes on from JACRIH010000017.1 coordinate 3,784, forward strand.
ACACCACAGCCGGGCGAGCGGCATTTCGCGAAAGATCTCAGCTTTCCGGTCACAGCTTTTCTACGTTTGAATTCGACCAACTTGGACGATGGCTTCAAATCGGCAACGGCTCGACTCGAATTGCACGATCCACTTGCCGAGGAAACCATCGCGGTCACCGGCCATCGCGTGCCGCTCGAAAGCGACCTCAGCACTCCGCTGGCATACTTCCTCAACAATCCCGAACTGCGGGCGCTGGACACTCGCGGGCTGCTGCGACCGAACGAAGTGGAAGCGGCCGCCGGGCTGTACCTCACGCAACCGTATCAGCCGGGAAAGATTCCGGTCGTGTTGATCCACGGCGTCTGGTCCAGTCCGATGGCGTGGATGGAAATGTTCAACGACCTGCAAAGCATGCCCGACATCCGCGAGCGTTATCAATTCTGGTTCTACATGTACCCCACCGGCAAACCGTTTTACCTGGCCGCTCAGAACCTGCGGCAGGATCTCGAAGACATCCGCGCGGAGTTCGATCCGCAGCATGTCGAACCGACGTTCAGCCAGACGGTGCTTGTCGGACACAGCATGGGGGGATTGATCGCCCGGTTGTTGACGCTCGAAAGCGACAGCGAAGGAGCGACCGCGCTCGAACCGCACACCAGGTCAGCCAACTCGGGGAAGATTCAACAGGTGTCGGGAGGCGACCGTTCTCGCGGCACGCCTCGCTCCCTCACCTCCCGCCAAAAAACCTCTCCCGGAGCGAGAGGAGAGAAAGAGGAATCGTTCGTCAGTCGCGTGGTGACAATCGGCAGTCCGCATCGCGGCAGCGAATACGCGAACAGCTTCACGCGACTGCTCGGCAAGAAACTAATCTCGCTCCCGGTTCGGGCGGTCGCCGCGACTCGCCGCACTCTCCACGGCCGATCGCGTCCGCTGTTCGAACCGCCGCCCGACGATGACAGCACCAGCCTCGACACGCTCTCGCCCGATTCGCCAATCCTGCGCGTGATGCTCGAAACACCGCAACCGGGCGGCGTGCGCTATCACAACGTGGTCGGAGCCATTCGCAGAGTTTCGCTGGAGGAAAATACGGACGGCGTGGTCACGTATCGGAGCGCCCATCTGGATCGCGTCGAATCCGAAATCGTGGTTCCCGCCGAACACAGCCAACTCCCGCGGCACCCGCGCACCGTCTTGGAAGTGCGCCGCATCTTGTTGGAACATCTGCAAGCAGTCGCAAGAGAACAGGAACACTGAACTTCGCTGACGTTTGAAAATGAATCAGCGCGGATTAGTGTTCCGAAGTCCGTCTCGTGCTCGCGAGAGTAGCCCGCGCTGTGTGGTTTCACGGCTTGGCACCGCCACGCGATTTGCCACTGGAGGGCCTGCTTCCGCCGCGATCAGATCGCCGCGAGAAATCAAATGGTCCTCCCTTGAGTTTCTCCAGCTTCGCCTTCTGTTCCGCAGTGAGGACGTTCATGGCCTTGGCTTCGGTGGCTTTTTTCTGTTCGTCACTTTTCGTCCGCCAATCCGAAACCTGTTTCTCTCGTTCGGCCGACGAGAGAGACTGCGGACTTGTTGACCGTTCATCCGGCAAGCTCGAAGACCGATTTGACGGAATCGCGAGGGCGGCCTTGATTGTCGCCTTCTGCTTCGCGGTCAGCGCGAGTTCCGATCCGATTTCATCATCGAGCAGTGCAGTGAGTCCTCGTCTTTGAACGCTCAACCCCTTGAGGCGCCTCGCCTGCGTTTCGTTCAGCAGGCCGTAAAGCTGCTTTTGTAGCTGCTTCTCCAATTCATTCCGTTTCTGGACAGACTCGTCGTATTTCTTGCGTTGTTCATCGGGAGTGAATTTTTGCAGCTCTTCGCGACGCGGGAAGCTGACTCCCGTCCGCAACTTGCCGGCCAGCTCGGTGGAATTCTTTTTTTGGTCGTCGCTGAGTTGCAGTTCCTTCTGCACCGCTTCGCTGGCAATCAAGTTGAATGGTGAACCCAAGGCGGGAAACGGCGAGAACGGGACCGCAAAACTCGACCCGCCACTCGATGAAGGCCAGTCGTTCGTGATCGTCATGCTCGCCGGGAAATCGAATTTGACACCCCGCAGTTTCTCGAACATTTCCCTTTGCTGGGCGGTGAGAGCCTCAAGCATTTTGGCCTCGGTCACTTTTCGGGTGTCGTCCACCCGTTTCGCTCGTTCTTGAGGAGTCAGGGTTGGCATGTCCCCTGCCGGGGAATTGAAGGTCGTCAAAACCCGACCGCGATCATTCGTGAGTGCGACTCGCATCTTCTCTTTTTGCTCGGGCGTGACCTCGAGCTGCGAGCAAACCCGCTCATCGAGCAGGACCGACGGCCCACGTCGCTGGAGAATCAATTCCTTCAATCGCCGACCCTGGGCCTCATCCAGCACGCTGTAAACTTGCTCTCGAAGTTGCTGCGCCAACTCGGTGCGCTGTTGCATGGATTCGGCAATTCTCCGACCACGCTCTTCCACGGAGAGGCGCTGAAGGTCTTTCTGACTTGGCAGGCTGACACCTGCCTTCAGTTTTTCGTACAACTCATTCACCTTCGCCTTTTGCTCGGGACTGAGCCGCAGTTCCTTCTGCACCTCTTCGACCGCGACCAGAGTCGTCGTAAACCCTGGGGTGAAATAAGCGAGTCCGGCGGTGGCCGGACTTCCACGTGCTGAACTGTCCGTTGGGACATTCGCCGGCTTTGACGAAGGTGCCTTCTCCTGAGCGCGACCAGGGGCGGTCACACACACACCCGCGGACACCAGCAATGCCGCCAACAGCAGTCGAACTTGGCCCGAATTCATCGAACTCTCCCTCCGTCGAACAGAGAAAGAAACCACAGGATGGGACGATATCAATCGAATCGTCAACGAACCTCTGACGATCTTGTTGTTCGCGAATGCTCGACGTGAAGTGGTGGTCAGTGTACCAAATCTGGGGGCCTGCGAGGATTGAACGCAGCAGAATTTCCCAACTGTTTGGGCTTTCGATCTGTACGGTGATGGCCGCTCGCGATCCGAGTGCGAGTCGCCACAGGCTGCACTGACCACAGGCTTCACTGAAACGGGCAAAACCTTCGCGGTGGGCGATCAAATCGGGTCCGCCTCCTGGCGAGCGGAAGCAATGTCTCGCATCGTGAGCCGGCCATCGTGCAACGTCTTGCCATCCGCTGTGGCCCGAGTTACAGTCTTGGCGTACTCGCTGGCTGGCTTGGCGGTTGCGGCCGACTTGGGACCAGCGGCGGGAGTCATACCCAACGAGTTGCCCACCACACGCGGAACGATCAGTCGTCGGGATCACTCGCGGCGGCGGATCGGCATCTGTTTTTGATCGCAAATTGCTACCGGGCGCGAGTCGCCCCGGTGGGCATACGACGATCAATTCACGACGTCCAGACATCACTCTCAGACGAGGTGCTCACGATGAATTTGCGATTGAGCCGAGTCGGATTGGCGACACTTGCGTTTCTGGTTTCGCTGGCACTGTTGCCGCGGCTTCCCCTCAGTTTTGCGGCGGACGAGGCGGCAAAAACTCCGGCAAAGGTCAGTTACTACAAGGACGTCCGGCCGATCTTTCAGACGCAGTGTCAGGGATGTCACCAGCCGGCCAAGGCTGGAGGCGGCTACGTGATGACCGACTTCGCCAAACTGCTGACGGGGGGCGACTCGGGAGACAAAGCAGTCGTCGCGGGCAAGCTCGACGAGAGCAATCTCATCGACCAGATCACACCCAAGGATGGCAAGGCGGTCATGCCAAAAGGGAAGCCCCCGCTCTCCGGCGCCGAGATGGACATTATTAAGAAGTGGATCGCCGAAGGGGCAGCCGACGACACGCCGGCGAACGCGAAGCAGAAGTTCGATATGGATCACCCGCCAGTGTACGTGCGCCCACCGGTGATCGGATCGATTGATTATTCGCCGGATGGGACGCTGCTGGCGATCTCGGGTTTCAACGAAGTCTTGCTGTTCGACGGCGAAGGGAACAACCGGCTGGCTCGTCTCGTCGGCATGTCCGAGAAGATCGAGTCCGTCAAGTTCTCGCCCGATGGCAAACGGTTGCTGGTGACGGGCGGATCGCCCGGCCGCTTCGGCGAAGTGCAGGTGTGGGACGTGGCGGAGCGGAAGCTCACGTTATCCGTCCCCGTGACCTACGACACACTGAACGGTGCCAATTGGTCGCCCGATGGCAAGCTGGTGTCGTTCGGCTGCGCGGACAATTCGGTGCGAGCCATTGATTCGACGACAGGCGTGCAGGTGCTCTTTCAGGGAGCACACAGCGACTGGGCGCTCGATACGGTGTTCTCGAAGGAGGGCACGCATCTCATTTCGGTCAGTCGCGACCGCACGACAAAGCTGACGGAACTCACCACGCAACGATTCATCGACAACATTTCGTCAATCACCCCCGGCGCGTTACGCGGCGGGATCGGTGCGGTGGCGCGGCATCCCCAGCGGGACGAAATCGTGATCGGCGGCTCGGACGGCGTACCGAAAGTGTATCGCGTCTTCCGTCTGACCGTCCGCGTGATCGGCGACGACTCGAACTTGATTCGCCGTCTGCCCGCGATGAAGGGCCGCGTGGCCAGCGTGGCGGTGAGCGCCGACGGCAAGCGAATCGCCGCCGGCAGCAGCCTCGACGGGTCCGGCGAGGTTTTCGTGATGGGATACGAGTTCGACACGGCCATGCCGGACAACATCAAGGCGATCAACTCGAAAGTCGCCTCGACGCGATCGGGCGAAGAGAACGTGGCACTCGAAAAATACGTGACCGACGGCGTGCAGCTTGTCGCGAAGACGGCCGTGCCACAGGCGGGTGTGTACTCGGTCGCGTTCCGACCGGACGGGAAAATCGTCGCGGCGGCTGGAGCGGATGGCGTGGTGCGGTTCATCGACGCCGCGACGGGCGCCATCGCGAAAGAATTCTCGCCCGCGCCGATTGATGCGGCGGCGGTGGCGAAAGTGTTCGCCGCAACCGGCCTGCTTCAGCCGCTCTTGGCACCGACGACGATCGAAACGGAAACGCTGCCTGACGGAGCGAAACTCGTCGGCCTGAGCGCAGAACCGAATGCCCTGAAATTGGTCAACCGATTTGATTACGCACAGGTCATCGTCACGGGCAAACTGGAAAACGGCGACACGGTGGATGTCACACGGTTGGTGAACTGGCAGGCGTCGGCTCCGGTCGCGGAAGTAAATCGCACAGGGTTGGTGCGAGCCAAGGCCGACGGTGATGCACAACTGATCGCGACCGTGGCGGGGCAAACGGTGAGCGTGCCGGTGTCGGTCGCCGGTGTCGCCGCCGAATTCCACTCAAACTTCATCCGCGACGTGGCTCCGGTGTTGTCGAAGCTCGGCTGCAACGCCGGGACGTGTCACGGGTCGGCGCAAGGGAAGAACGGCTTCAAGCTGTCACTCCGTGGCTACGACCAGATCTATGACGTGCGCGCGTTCACCGACGAACATGCGTCACGCCGCGTGAACGTGGCATCACCGGAAGACAGCTTGATGCTCGACAAGCCGACTGGTGCCGTGCCGCACGTCGGCGGAGCCATTATCCGGCCGGGTGAACCGTACTATGAAATCATCCGCAATTGGATTGCGTCAGGGGCGAAGCTCGATCTGGCAACGGCACGGGTCACCAAGATCGACGTCTTGCCAAACAATCCGATCATCCAGCGGATCGGCAGCAAGCAGCAAATGCGAGTTCTTGCCACCTACGCCGACGGCCGCGTGCGCGATGTGACACAGGAAGCGTTCCTCGAAAGCGGCAACGGCGAAGTTGCGACGGTGGACCGCACGGGTCTGATCACATCGCTCCGCCGCGGCGAAGCCCCCGTGCTCGCCCGATTTGAAGGAGCGTACGCCGCAAGCACGATGACCGTGATGGGTGACCGGACCGGTTTCGTTTGGCAGCAGCAGCCCGCTTGGAACCGGATTGACGAACTCTCCGCAAAAAAATGGGAGCGGATGAAAATCCTCCCGTCCGAAGTCTGTGCGGACGACGAATTCATTCGCCGCGTGTATCTCGACCTGACCGGACTGCCCCCATCGGCCGATGACGTGCGGGCATTCGTCGCCGATCAACGCGAGATGCGCGTCAAACGCGACGAACTGGTCGACAAACTTGTCGGCAGCGAGTCGTACATCGAATACTGGACAAACAAGTGGGCCGATCTGTTGCAGGTCAACCGCAAATTCCTCGGCGCTGAGGGAGCATCAGCATTTCGAAAATGGATTCGCAACGAACTGGCCACGAACACGCCGTACGATCAATTCGCGAGCAAAGTCCTGACCGCCAGCGGCTCCAACCGTGAGAACCCGGCCGCGTCGTACTTCAAGATTCTTCGCGACCCGACCGCGACGATGGAAAACACCACGCACCTGTTCCTGGCCGTGCGGTTCAATTGCAATCAGTGCCACGACCATCCGTTCGAGCGCTGGACGCAGGACCAGTATTACCAGACATCGGCGTTTTTCGCGCAGGTTGGACTGCAACGCGATCCGGTCGAGAACAACCCAAACATCGGTGGCACAGCGGTTGAGGGAGCCAAACCGATGTACGAAATCATCGCGGACAAGCCGGACGGCGAAGTCACGCACATTCGGACCGGGCTGGTTGCACCGCCGCAATTCCCGTATCCGACCAACTTCACAACGGCGGACAAGCCGACTCGCCGGCAGCAACTCGCCTCGTGGATCACATCCCGCGACAACCAGTATTTCGCGAAGAGCTACGTCAACCGGCTGTGGGGCTACCTGTTCGGTGTCGGGATCATGGAACCGATCGACGACATCCGCGCCGGCAACCCGCCGTCCAACCCCGAACTGCTGGCGTACCTCACCGAAGAATTCTTGAAGAACAATTTCGATGTTCGCTCGATGATGAAGTTGATCTGCAAGTCGCGGACGTACCAACTTTCGGTGGACTCGAACCAGTGGAACAAGGACGACAAGATCAATTACTCGCACGCGACTGCCCGGCGGCTGCCCGCCGAAGTGCTGTACGATGCAATTCACACAGTGACGGGTGCCGTCACGAAAATCCCCGGCGTGGCACCCGGCACACGCGCCGCCGCGCTGCCGGATTCGGCGATCGACCTGCCGAGCGGATTCTTCACGACATTCGGCCGCCCGCCGCGTGAATCGGCCTGCGAATGCGAACGCACCAGTGGCCTGCAACTCGGTCCGATCATGGCGCTGATTAGCGGCCCCACGGTTGCCGATGCCATCGCCGATCCGGCGAACGACCTGGCGAAACTGGTCGTGAAGGAACCGGACGACCGCAAAATCGTCAACGAACTTTTCCTCCGCATCCTCAACCGCAATGCGGCCGTTTCCGAAATCGACGCGACGCTGCGCGAGCAGCAAGCCATAGCCGTGGACCATGCGAAACTCATGGCGATCTCGCAGCAGAAGGAAGCCGAGTACGCACCGATTCACGCCGCGAAGGAGAAGACTCGCGAGGACGCGGTCGCGAAGGCCAAGCTGGAACTCGACACCTACGACAAGGAACTCCAACCGAAACTGGTGGAAGCTGAGAAGCAGCGCGTCGAGCGGCTCGCCAAGGCCGAAGCCGACCTCAAGCAATATGAAGAGACGCTGGGGCCGAAGCTGGCCGAGTGGGAAAAACTGCAGACGCCAGGCACCGCTTGGACACTTGTGGACCCGCGTGACTTGAAAGCCAACACCGGCGCAAAGCTGACCAAAGAAGCCGACGGATCAATCTTCGCCGAGCGCAAAGACGGCCCGTCTGTGTACACCGTCACCGCCGATACGAATTTGATGGGGATCACCGGCGTGCAACTCGAAGCGCTCGCCGACGACCGGCTGCCGTCGCGTGGTCCCGGCCTGGCCGACAACGGCAACTTTGTCCTCACGGAATTCGATCTCAAAGTGAATCCGAAAGGCAAGCCGACGGAACGCAAAGAGGTCAAACTGGAGAATGCCGAGGCGGACTTCAGTCAGGCGAGTTTTGACGTGAAGCAGGCTGTTGATGACAAAAAGGAGGCGGCCAGCAACGGCTGGGCCTCGGCCGGCCAACTCGGTGTGAGTCACTGGGCGAAGTTCGAAATTAAGGATCCCGTTGGATTTGAGGGGGGCACGATCCTCGTTTTCACACTCGACCAGCGGTTCGTCGACAAAAAGCATTCGTTGGGCAAATTCCGGCTGTGGGTGACCACCGCCGCCAAGCCGATTCCACTCGGGTTGCCCCCCGAAATCTCCAGCGTATTGGCGACGGCCGCCGATCAGCGGAACGACCGACAGAAAGCGACATTGCTCAAGCACTTCGCAAGCAAGGACGAGGAATTCCGGAAGCGAGTCCAAGCCGTCGCCGAAGCCAAGAAGCCTCTGCCGCCGGATGCGAAACTCGCCGAACTCAACAAGACACTTGCCGCTGTCAGCCAGCCCGTGCCGACCGATGGAAAGATTCTGCAACTGCGGAGCGATGTCGCACAAAGCACTCAGCAGCAAACCAACCTGCGGCTGACAATGGTGCAAGACCTCGCGTGGGTGCTCATCAACAGCCCGGCGTTTTTGTTCAACCACTAATTCTCAATGGCCGACAAAACCTCCAGAATGAGAAGTGGCTTCGTTATGGAGCGCCATGGAAAAGTGGCGGAGATGGATCGTTCGTTCGACATTGCATTCTGGCAGGCTCAGTCCGCGACGGCTCGATTCGCGGCGGCGTGGGAGATGGTGGTGTTTGCTCACCGGTGGAAGCGGCGAAATGCTTGTGAACTCCGACTTCAAAGAACTGTTGAAAGCCTTCAACGATTGCCGAGTTAGATATCTTTTGATTGGCGGCTACGCCGTCATGCACTATCTGGAACCGCGTTACACGAAGGATTTGGATCTGTGGGTCAGCACAGATCGCAAGAATGCCTTGGCGGTGTTCAGAGCTTTGCGATTATTTGGTGCTCCCTTGGCCGGGCTGACCGAACGAGACTTTGAGACGAAGGGTTACTTCTACCAAATGGGGATTCCGCCCGTGCGGGTGGACGTTATGATGTCCGCCAAGGGCATGACCTTCGAGACCGCGTGGAAGAATCGGAATCGAGTTGAGTTTGACGGACTGCGGATCTCAATCATCAGCCGTCGCGATTTGATCAAACTCAAACGGGCCGCCGGGCGTCCTCATGATCTGATCGACGCTACGAACCTGGAAGAACTGGACAAAGCCGAGAGATCCAAAACCGTGCGAGCGGGATCTCGTCGGAAACGAAGCAAGTAACAATCGACTTCAACAGAACGAACATTTTTCCTGAGGAGATCGAGATGCTGCTTATCCCCGGCCAACCTGGCAAGGACTTGTGTGATCGTCATCTGGGCGTGACTCGCCGCGATGTGTTGCGCGTGGGCGGGTCGGGCATGATGGGGTTGACGCTCGGTTCGATGTTTCAGCTTCAGGCACAGGCCAAGGAAGCGACTGCGGTCGGTGGAGCCGGCTGGGGCAAGGCCAAGTCGGTCATCATGGTTTACCTGCAAGGTGGACCGAGTCATCTCGACCTGTGGGATCCGAAGTACGATTGCCCCGACAATGTGAAGAGCGAATTCCCCGCCATCGCGACCAAGCTGCCGGGAGTGAATTTCACTGAAGTTCTGCCGAAGCTGGCGCAGGTGAACGACAAGTTCACGATGATCCGCTCGATGAGCTACACGCCGAACGGCCTGTTCAACCACACGGCCGCGATCTACCAGCTCATGACCGGCTACACCACCGACAAGGTCAGCCCGTCGGGTCAGCTCGAACCTCCCAGCCCCAAGGACTTCCCGAATTTCGGGTCGCAACTCATCCGACTGCGGCCGGTCACCGAACCGATGTTGCCGTTCGTGATGCTGCCGCGGCCGCTTCAGGAATCCAACGTCGTCGGCAAGGGTGGCTCGGCTGGTTTCCTCGGCAAGGCGTACGACCCGTATACGCTGTACCCCGATGGAGACGATCTGGATCTGAACAAGATGGAACGGATCAAGATCGACGACTTGCAGCTTCGCCCCGAAGTCTTCGCCACGCGGCTCGAACGCCGGGCGAAACTTCGCGACGAAATCAACGCCGCGATGCCGAAGATCGACAAAGCGGTGTCCGAGTTCAAACTGAACGAATACTACAGTCAGGCTCTCAGCCTGATCATCTCGGGCCGTGCCCGCGAGGCCTTCAACCTCGCGGCCGAAAAGACCGAGACTCGCGACCTGTACGGACGCAATACGTTTGGTCAGAGTTGTCTGTTGGCGCGGCGTCTCGTCGAAGCCGGCACCCGAGTCGTCGAAGTGATTTGGCCCAAAGTTGCCAACTCGGACAACCACTCGTGGGACCACCACACCGGTCTGCCGACGCGCATGAAGAACCAATCCGGCCCCATGCTGGACGCCGGCCTGTCCGGCCTGTTCACGGACCTCGACCAGCGCGGGCTGCTGAGCGAAACGCTGGTCGTGGTGCTGGGCGAATTTGGACGAAGCCCGCAGCGCGGCGTGAGCACATCGGGCAACGGCAACACCGCCGACGGTCGCGATCACTGGCCCTACTGTTACACAGCCGTGGTGGGTGGAGCCGGAGCAAAACGCGGCCACGTGCTCGGCAAGAGCGACAAGACCGCCTCGGCCCCGGTGGACGACCCGGTCCACCCGATCGAACTGCTGGCGTCGATCTACCACTCGTTCGGTATCGACCCGCACACCCTCGTCTACAACCACCTCAACCAGCCCCGTGAACTGGTGCAGTCCGATCCGGTCACCAAGTTGTTCGCGTAAGCCACGGTTCAGGAAACCAGCTTTCGAGCGGGGCAGGATTTTACCTGCCCCGCTTTTCGTTGGCAGAGAACATTCGGAGACTCGCACTCGATGAACCGGATTGCGACAAACTGGTCTCTCCGGCGTTTAACGACGATGCTGGCGGTCGGAATTGTCGCGGCGGGTCTGACGTGGTGGTGCGTCACGCCACAACCGTGGCGGACTTTGACATTCTCCGGTCATGCCGTGAATCAAGGATTCCTCAGTCCGGACGGGAAGTTATTTGCGGTGGCGTACAATCCGGGCCTCGATGGCCAAGGGCGAGGACTCGACTCTTCGCGAGACGTCGTCGTACGTTTCGTTGAACTCGACACTGGCCACGAAGTCGCTCAGTGGCAGGGCGATTTCGAACCGTTGGGGTTCTCCGGCGACAGCCGCTCGATGTCTGCGGTATCACACTCTGACCGGCATCCCCGACAGTCCGGGCGACACCCCATGCAGTTCATCGCGATTGATCCGTTGACGGGCTTGGTCCGGACACTCCTCGAACTGGATTCCCCGTCGGACGTCGCTTCCATCACGCTGTCCAACGACCAACAAACGCTCGTCAGACACCGCCGTCGAGAGGACGATCCAGTTCTCGAAGTATGGGACTTGCCGGCCGGTCGACTGCGGGGAATGATCGACCTCGAAGGTCACGACGGCAACTTTTTCACGATCTCTCGCGACGGCCGCAGGCTGGTGCTCGGAGACGGTTGGCGCGGCGGAAAGGTGACCGAACCCCATGAGGTGATCGAACCGCGTGGTGTTCGGATCTGGAACTTGGAAACATGCCGGCTCGTCACGAAGATCACCGGATACCCGCAGGCAGTCAATGCGGCGTACTTCGTTGAGGAAACCGAGACGCTCCGAATGGAATCGGTTCAAAGGAAGCTCAAGTTGTCTGGGCATGGGTGGGACATGCGACCGACGGATCCATGTATCCTCGAATATGACATTGCAAAGGGGGAGCTACAAGATGGTGGCCTGAAATTCGATTGGTACGTCTTGGCAGACTTTTACAACGAAATGTGGGGCAGTTGCCACCATCTCTCAACTGCGGGCACAGAACTCCATGCGGAGAACTTCGGCACTGGGCAGTGGAACGACCGTCCAAGTTTCGGGTTAATGACACGCCTGCTGAGTTTGCCGGTGGCCAACTGGCGACGGTATCTCGGACAGATCGGGGTGTCGTGGATTAACACGGGGAATGGTCAATGCGAATTTGAATTGGTGAATACCACAACCGGACTCGTCGAATGGAAACGCCGCTGGTCTGGTGACTTTGACGAGTACGAGCATATCGTCTCTAGCAGCGGATGCTCCTTCGCGGAAATCCATCGACCAGTAGGCACGCGTCGCGTGACCGTCTCCATTTGGAAAATTCCCGTCAGTCATTGGCAAACATGGGCACCGTGGATCGCGGTGGCCAGCGGCGTGGCGGCAACAGTGCTTGTGAGTGCGGCGACTCGTTCCCGTTTTCGCACCAAGCGGTTGTAGGCACAATGAAATGCGAAACCCTTTTCAGGTGAGGATCGCCAGGCATGCCCGAGCATCATCCGTTGGTGACTGACATCCACGAGCTATCCGCCGAGACGTTTGACTGGGGAGCGATCAAGTGGCTGTGCAACGGCAAGTTGTCGCCGGGTACCGCGCAGACGCTCGGGCTGTGTCACATCCTGCCGGGGCAACGGAACCCGTTGCATTACCATCCGAATTGCGATGAACTGCTGTACGTGCTGGCCGGTCAGGGGCGGCATCGGCTCGACGACGAAGTCGTCGAGCTTCGCGCTGGCATGACGATTCGCATTCCGGTGGGTGTGCGACACAATTTCGAGAACACCGGCTGGGAACCGCTCGTGTCTTTGATCACGTTCTCATCGGGTGACCGGCAGACAGTGTTTCTGGAATAGCGGGTCATGGGTCCGTTTGCTGTGGCGTACGCGGCTCGCGTGCGATTCCTTCTTCTAA
>JACRIH010000215.1 GCA_016235885.1 Planctomycetales bacterium
CGAAATGCGAGACCTGTTGATCCGGCTGGCAAAACTCGGCAAGACGCTGATCGTCACCAGCCACATCCTCCCCGAACTGTCGCGCATCTGCGACCGCATCGCCATCCTGACGCATGGCAAGCTGCGGGCAATTGGCACCATCGACCAGATCAGCCGCATGGTCAGCCAGCAACGGACGGTCGAAGTTCAGTTGACCACGGTGGAACAAATCCCCGTCGCGGCCGGCATCATTCGCCAAGCCATCGAGCCGGATGCCGAAGTGATCGAAGCTCCGGCCGAAATCGCGGTGCGGTTCCGCTCGGGTTTGCCCGAGGACCAACTGGGCGATGTGCTCGCGAAACTGATCCGGGCGGGGATACGCATCACACAGTTCCGCGAAGTCCAAACCGATTTGGAGGAGGCGTTCATGTCGTTCGCGCGACCAGCCGAATCCCATCCATCAACCCCGGCGGCTGTGGCGGTCGGTGCGGCGGGAGGTCGTTCGCATGGCTAATCCTCTCGTGCAGCGTGAACTGGTCGCGGCACTCCGGCAGCGGCGGATGGTGCTGTTGCAGTGCGGTCTGGCAACGGCATTTTCACTGCTGGTCATCATTCGCTGGCCGACCGACCCGCGCATGGCGCTGGCGGGCACGCGTTCGCAGGAAGTGTTCCGGCTGTTTGCGTACGGCCTGCTGTCGGCGCTGCTGTTGATGTTGCCGGTGTTCCCCGCGACCAACATCGTGCGCGAGCGGAATGCCGGCACGCTGGCTCTGCTGTTCAACACACCGATGGGCCCGATCAGAATCTTCTGGGGGAAGTTGCTGGCCGTCATGGGACTGGCCGGTGTGATCCTCACGCTGAGTCTGCCCGCCGCCGCCGCATGCTACGCACTCGGAGGCATTTCGTTGCGAAACGATCTGCTGGGGGTCTATGTGTTGTTGGTGCTGACCGCCCTGCAGTACGCGGCCCTGGCATTATTGGTCAGCACGTACGCGACGACGACCGATGCGGCGGTGCGCTGGGCCTACGGTTTCGTACTGCTGTCGAGCGTGTTGTCGCTCGGTCCGCATCAGTTTTTTCAGGGAACCGACACCTACCTGGCGGTGTTCGGCGACTTGCTGCGCAGTGCCTCTCCCTTCGCGGCCATGATGTCGTTGCAAGGCGCCGGCGGCGTGGGAGCGGTCGGGGTGATTTCCTCCAGCAACGTGTCGGGACGATTCCTGATGGTCTCGCTGGCGCTGACCGCCATCTACTCCGTGTGGACGATCCGCCGGCTCAACCACACAATTTTTGATCGCGCTCGCGATGCGGGACAGATCAGCGACGATCAGAGTTTGGGGGTTCGATTCCTGCGACGAATTGTGTTTCTCGTCGATCCGCAACGGCGGTCGCGAGCCATCGGGCCGCTTGTCAATCCGGTGATGATCAAGGAGTTTCGCTGTCGGCGATTCGGACGCTTGAGTTGGCTGCTGCGGCTGATTGCCGTCTGCGCCGTGTTGTCGCTGGGGCTGACCTATGCCACGGTGACCGGCACTGTCGATTGGGGCGTCGAGACGATCGGTTCGATCATGGTGCTGATGCAGGTGGCGCTGTTGGTGCTCATCACCCCCAGTCTGGCCGCCGGCTTGATCAGCACGGAACGCGAAAGCGGTGGCTGGCAGTTGTTGCAGATGACGCCGCTCTCCGTACTCCGGATCGTCTGGGGCAAGCTGCAGAGTGTGATCCTGACGCTGATGCTCGTGCTGTGCGCCACCCTGCCGGGATACGTGGTGATGGTGTACATCGAGCCGGGACTGCGATTGCAGGTCGAACGCGTCGTGATCTGCCTCGCGGCGACCGCGGGATTCGCGATGCTGCTCAGTGCGGCGGTGGGCAGCCTCTTCCCGCGAACGGCCACGGCGACCGCTGCGTCGTACGCCGTGCTGCTGACGGTATGCGGAGCACCGCTGCTGATTTGGCTCGGGCGCGATGCTCCGTTTGGCCACGACACTGTCGAGAGCGTGCTCGTGATCAATCCCGTGGCCGCGGCACTGTCGGTGATTCGACTGTCTGGGTTTCGCGATTACCAACTGATTCCCGGAAACTGGTGGTTTCTCGGGATCGCGTCGTTCGTGTGTCTGCTCGTTCTGATCGGCCAAACTCATCGCATTTCGCGTCCGCGGTAGCGGGGCTGGGGAGTGTTCCATGCGTACGTTCGTTCGTTTGTTGACGGGGGTGCATGACAGCAATTCCCCGGAAGTCCGCTATAGCCCGAGCCCTTGTGGCTTAGTGTATTGCAGAGTGGGCACGAATCGGCCAGGCCACAACGGCCTGGGCTACAGGTTATGGGAATCGCGGTTGTGTCTCCTGCTGACGGTGATGTGGCTGGCCATGGGAACCAGCGCAACGGCGGAAATCCGTCCCGACTTCGCAATGGAATCCGATCCAGAACTGACTCCTCCAGCCCCGGTGAAAGTCTTCCCCGAATCGAACAAGCCGCTCTGGTTGCAGGCGCTGGCCCGGCCCGAGGCCGACCTGCAACGCCGGGTGTCCGAAACGCTCGCCGACGCGCACGTCTTTGGTTTTCCGGGGCTGGTTGAGGCAAAACCGTTGCTGATCCAGATCGTCTCCGCCGATACCTCACACCCCGCCGCCCGTTTCGCCGCCGCTCGAACACTGATCGTCTTTGATGACAAGACTTCCGCTGATGTCCTGTTCGAGGCGTCGCAACAGTACGGGGCCGACCTGCGCCAACTGATTGAACCCGCACTGGCCAAATGGAGATTCGCACCAATCATCACCGTCTGGCAGAAGCGACTGGAAGTCAGAGACACGCGGCTCCGCGATCTGGTTTTGGCGATCCGTGGCCTCCGCGAGGCCGGAGACAAGTCCTGCGTCCCTGCGCTCCTGGCAATTGTTCACGATCCGGTCAACCCCGTGGCGATCCGACTGGAGGCGGCGCGGTCGGCCGGGCGGATTCAAGCCGCGGGTCTCGAATTGGATGCCGGGCGATTGATGAAGCCGACATCGGCTCCGATTTCAAACCGCTTGTGTGCCGCGGCGCTGCTCGACCGGCATGACTCCGTGGCCTCAATCGCTGCGCTGCTGCAACTGGCGATCGATGTCGAACCGAGTGTCGCGTCGGCCGCACTTGCCCGTCTGAATGCGATCAATCATGAACTCGTCCTGCCGATTGCCGAACAATCCATGCGGAACGACGATGCGAATGTCCGCCAGCAGGGAGTCGACGCGTACGTGGCGCGTCCCACGCCCGAACGGGTCGCCTTTGTCGCCCGGTTGCTGGATGATCCGCATACCGGATTGCGAGCCAGTGTCCGCGAATCATTGTTCCGACTCGCCCAACAGCCCGAATTGGACGCAGCGATCCGCCCCGCCGCATCTGGCGTGCTGGCGAACGACAGTTGGCGCGGTCACGAGCAGGCAGCGCTGTTATTGTCTGCTCTCGATCACAAGCCGGCGGCCACTCGACTGGTGCAATTGCTCGAATCGCCGCGCGGCGAAGTGATGATCGCTTCGGCATGGGGACTGCGCAAGCTGGCCGTCCCGGAAACTCTGCCGGGGATTCTCGACAAGGTCGCCCGGCAAACCGAGTCGCGGATCAAGAATCAACCTGCCTCCAATGCCCTCGATGTGCAGGTGGGGCATCTGTGCGAAACCCTGGGGCTGATGAAATACGCTCCGGCCGAGCCGCTCTTGAGACGCTACATTCCCAAAGACTACGTGATGGGTGAAATGTCTCGCAGTGGAGCGATCTGGGGACTGGGCCATTTGCACGCGGGAATCCCCGATGAACCACTGGCCGTGCTCATGGTCGAGCGCCTGACCGAACCACCCGGTATGAACCCATCGGAAATGATGCGCGTTCGCTTTGCCTGCGCGATCTCCATCGCGAGGATGAAGGCGAAGTCACAGGCGGCACGGATTCGTAAGTATTTGGGGCCGGACGAGATTGTCGACACCGCCCCTTTGGCAATCCGCTGGGCGTTTGAGCAACTGACTGGAGAAACCCTTCCTCCCTCCAGACCGGCCATCATCGCGCGGGCCGGCTGGTTTCTTGAACCACTGGGCGCCAAGGTCCGGGTGCCGCCTTCCCCTTGAACGGTTCCTTCGAACAACGAGAAATGAGTGACGGCTTGGATGCCGACAACACGGGAACCGAAGCTCTGGGTGCTACTCGCGAGTTCCCTCAACGACAACAAAACTCTTCGCTGGATGCATGCGGACGTGGTGGAAGAGGTCGGGCATTCGGGATTCGTACCAGGCGGGAGTTTTCGTGACGATCAGGATGGTGCCGCCGGGTTTCAATGCTCGGTGCGCGGATTGCAGAAAGAGTTCGGCAATCCGGTAGTCGCTGAAGTACGGCGGGTTGCCGAGAGCCAGGTCGAAAGAACCCGGTTCACCGCAATCGCCGTCGGCGGTGAGGATCGCCTTCAACCTGGTGATGCCGTTCAATTCGGCTCCCCGAGCAGTGCATTGCACGGCTCGGGTGTGCGAGTCGAGGCAGACGATGTGGACGTCCGGCGCCCGCAACGCCGCGGCGAGGCCGACGGCTCCCGATCCGCAACCGATGTCCAGCACGTGCATCCCGTCGCGGATGTGCATGGCGTTGATGAGTGCCCGCGCGCCGCCATCGAGTTCGCGGTGGCTGAACACTCCCGGCCGGCTCACGATCTGAATCAGCCGCTCGCCGTCTCGGAAGGCGAATGCGCAGGTGAAATTCTTTCGTTTGCGAAGCGGCTCAGTTTTCGTGGCCAGATACAGCACGCCCTCTGGCGTCGGCCGTCGCGTGACTTTCGCGAACAGCTTTTTCAATTCTCCATTGATCCACGTGTCGCGCGGATTCTTCACGGCGACGGCCATGCGCCCGCCGATTCGCAGGGCTTGGTGGCTCTCCTGCAACAGTTCGCGAACAAACTCGGCTTCTCCGGTCGGCGACAACGGGAGGGCGACAATGTCGAATGGCGACTCCACTTCCGAAGCAGCAGGAAAGTCGGCCGCACATCGCAATTCAAGATTCGCGTGCGGCCCCGTCGCGAGACTTCGCACATAACCGACAAGCTCCCCTCTCCCCTTTGGGGAGAGGGGCTGGGGGTTAGGGGCGGTGGAGCGCTCGGACCGCCCCTCACCCCGGCAGTCTCCCCAGCGCGGAGAAGGAACGTCAATTTCACGTTGCAACCAACATGGAGCCTGATCGCCCAGCGTCTTCGCAGCCTCGGTCGCGAAGTGCAGGTCGAAGAACTGACACACGACCAGTGTTGTGTCACTGCGAGCGGCACAGGCCAGCGCGAAATGAGCCTGACCCTGCGTCATGCAGAGAACGCGGTTCCCTTCGAGTTCGGGGAGAACATCGATCAGGAGTTGTTCGGCGACGGACGTGCGCGGCGGCGCGACGGGAGCTCCGTCACGACGGGCGAGTCGCTTCAAGCGCGGAGTCTGTCGGCTCGGCTTAGCGCTCCCGGCCTCCCCTTCGGATGGGGCAGAGAGGTCGTTCGATGAGCGACGTGGGTTTGGACCTCGGCGGGTGACCATTAAATGACCCGGCAGATGTAGCACTTGAGATAGTTCGTCTCGGGACACCACACCGACGTGGGGTGATCGGGAGCGGCGTTGCGAGCTTCCAGAATCTGAATGTTGCGTCCCGAGTCCACCGCCACGTCTTGCAGCACGGCTTCGAAGTCCTCGCGGGCGATGTGGCCGGTGCAACTGCAAGTCACCAGCACACCGCTGGGTTCGAGCAGATCAACGGCCAACCGGTTCAGACTGAAGTAGCCTCGCAAAGCATCGGGGACGGCCTTCGGGTGCCGGGCCATTTTGGGCGGGTCGAGGATGACGGCTCCAAATCGTTCCGGCTTCCCGAGCAGTTGCTCCATTGCTTTGAATGAGTCGGACCGCTCGAAGCGAATCTGACCGATCACGCCGTTGAGTTCCGCGTTGGCTCGGGCCAGAGCCAGCGCCGGTTCGGAAGTGTCGATGGCGACGACTTCGGCTGCCCCGCCATGTTTCACCGCGTGCATGGCGAATCCGCCGGAGTAACAGAACATGTCGAGGACTCGTCGTCCGGCCAGATACTTTGCGGCGGCAAAGCGGTTGTCGCGCTGGTCGAGATAGAACCCTGTCTTCTGCCCCTCGACGACATCGACGCCGTACCGCAAGCCGTGTTCTTCGATGAACAGCGGCCGGGGCGGTTCCGTTCCCCACAGCAAGCCGTCGGCCTGCTGCAAACCTTCGACATCGCGGATTCCCTTTTCCGTCCGCAGCCAAATGCCGGCCGGGCTGAGTTTCTCGCGCAGCAAACCCAGAATCAGTTCGCGGCGTTCGAACATCGCCAGGCTGGTGATCTGCACGAGCAGCCAGTCGCCGTAGCGATCGACGATCAGTCCCGACAACCCATCCGCTTCGCTGTACACGAGCCGACACGCCGACTCGGCGGTCTGCGGCAGCTTGAGCACGTCGTGCCGCAACCGAATCGCCTCGTTGAGCCGTCGAGACCAAAACTGTGCGTCCAGCCCCTGTTCATGCTCCCACGAATACAATCGCACGCGGATGTTGCTCGACGGGTTGTACAACCCGCGGGCGATGAATTCGTCCCGCTCGCTGACGAGCGCCACTTCGGCTCCCGGCGCCGGATCGCCTTCAACATGGCTGATCGCTCCGTGAAACACCCACGGGTGTCGGCCGAAAAATGGAAGGGCTTTACGCGGCTTGAGGATGACTTTGGGGAGCACTGTGAGATTTCCAATTGACGATTTGCGATTGCCGATTTGAATTTCTGAAGCACCGATTGACGATTGGCGACTGTTCCCAATCGGAAATCGGCAATCGAAAATCGGCAATCATTCGTGCTGCCCATCGACCTCGTTGAGATACGCCAGCAGGCGGTCGAGTTCGGTTTTCATGTGCCGGTTGTTGAGCAGCGACCGCACGCGGACGGTGAGTTCGAGTTTGTTGACCGGCTTCGTCAGGAAATCGTTCGCCCCGGCGTTGACCGCTTTCTCGATGTCTCCCATCTCGGCCAGCGCCGTGACCATGAGAATCGGGATGTCCTTGGTTTTCGGATCGGCCTTCAATCGCTTGCACACTTCGTAGCCGCTCAACTTGGGCATCATGATGTCCAGCAGAATGAGATCCGGCTGCCCGGCGGCGACGCGGTCGAGCGTGGTCTGGCCGTTGTCGGCCGTCTCGACCTGATAGTGTTCGCCTTCGAGATACGCTTCGAGCAACTCGCAATTGAGCGGGTCGTCGTCAGCGATCAGGATTTTCGAGGGTTTTTGTGTGGTGTCTGCGACAGGCATGGGTGACTCGATGATAATTAGTAGGCCGGACCCCTTGGTCCGGCCGGACCAAGGGGTCCGGCCTACGGGGCGGGATTATAAGCCGCTCGACGGCGATTCTCTATCCAGCCCGAGGACGCGGGCAGTGGCTTCGAGATCCCCGGCCGCTCCGGCGTGGATCAGGCCCGCGACATGACCGCGCAGCAGTTGGAGGTCGGCTTCGGTATCGACGTCGTACCACGGCGGCAGCAGAGCCAGCGAAGCTCCGGCCTGACGGACGCGGTCGATCGTCTGCGACAGGACGGTCGCCGTGCTCCACGCCACGCCCTCGAAGATCGGCCAGCAGCGGCGCCTGATCCCAACGAGATAGTACCCGCCGTCCGTGGCCGGACCGAGCACGACGTCAGCTTCGCCGAGCATCTCGAACGCCCGTTCGACGAATTCTCGCGGCAACGTGGGACTGTCCGAACCGAAAAGCACAATGAGGTCGGACGGACTCCCGAACTGATCGCAAAAAAAACTGACGATGCGCTCGCCAAGGTCACCCTCCGGCTGTGGCCAGAGTTGATACCGCGAATTCGCCAAGCCCTTGAAATAATCCCGCGCATCATTCGTCGCCGACGAATAGCCCAGCACTCGACGTTTTGCGACGGAGGCAAATCGTCCGATGAGATCGCTCACGAACGCCGCATACAACTCCGTCGCCGCCTCCGGCCCGAGTCGCTCCGCCAGGCGTGTCTTCACTTGTCCGAGTTGCGGGTACTTCACGAACAGGCCGAGAATGTTCACGTTGACACCTCCGGACCTCCGTCGGATGGCGTGCCTTCGATCAGGCGTCTCAGTAGCAGTTCGCTCACGCGGCCACGAAACCGGACCACGCCATCAATTTGGACGACGGGGATGCTCGTGCCGAACTTATCTTCCAGTTCCGACCTTCCGGTGATATCGATCTCTTCGATCACCGGCAGCCAGGTCGAGTACTCGGCAAGAATCGCCTTCGCGTCGTCGCACAGGTGGCAGTCTTCGCGGGTGTAGATTACGAGCCGCTGGAATCGGCGGCCGGGGCGAGTCGGTGTCCACGCGACGGGCGTTTCCGGGATTGTGCGCTGAAGCCGCCAGCCGATTCCCACCAGCGCCAACGCCAGCGCGAACCAGAGCGGACGACCAGTGTAGCAGCCGCGCGGCAGATCGAGCGGCAGGTCGGATGTGGCTTCCACCACGATGAGCGTCAGCAGCAGCAATCCCGCCACGAGACACAGTCCGCCGACGACAAGACGTGGCTGCGGGTGTTCACGATCCGATGTCGTGCGATGAGAAGTCCCGTCTCCCTCCGGGAGAATATCAGAGTGTGAGCCAGCATCGCTCACCACGCTCCTCGGTTGTTCGTTCTGCATGCTTCACACGTCGTGCAGAGGTGATGGCTCTCAACTTGAATCCGGTGCGGCTGCCTACTCGGGTGGTCGCGTTTGTAATGTTTTCGGAATCAGCAATAGGTTGTCTTCTCGCTCAAGCTTCTCCAAGAGCTCTGGCGACCGCCTGAGTTCACCTTCGATGAGCTGCATGGTGCCGCCTATGATCGCGCACGTAGTGAACCATGTCACGCCCGGTAAGATGCCACCGACAACATGAAACCGACCATAATGAAACGAGATCCCAACACCAATCACAGCAAGCAACAAATTAGGAATCATTCCGATCATTGATGGACCGGGATTGCCGTATAGAAATCCGAGAACAGAAAAGGCCGACCACACAAACAAACCGTAGTGGGACGTAACCACCGCACAAACCGCCAAGCCAAGGCTTGGAATGAGGACCATGATCAATTCGAAGTTAAGCCTGCGCACTCCGCCGACTCCGAACGCGGCTCGCACCGCAGGTCTCAGGCGTTTCACCCCCCAAAAGTGTGAGTCGGCATCAAGGTAAGCGACGAAATCGCTGTGCTGCATGAATATGCACTTCGCTTTCGGGGATGACAACAGACTGGTGCCGCCCCTTGACCATTCATTTCGGCAACCGCTGAGCGAACATCCATTCGAGCAGTGCCGGATCGGCGTAGGCGGGGTCCCACGAATTGTGACCGACTCCCTTGAACTCGGTGTATTTCGGCTTGCCGCCCGCTTTCTCGATGGCGGCGATCATGTTTCGCGAGCGTTCCGGTTTGACGGCCGTGTCCTGATCGCCGTGGAAGACCCAGAGGGGCAGTTTGGAAAGTCGAGTCGCCATCTTTTCGTCGCCGCCTCCACAGATGGGCGCAGCGGCCGCGAATCGGTCGGGGTATCTGGCGGCGAGATCCCAGGTGCCATAGCCACCCATCGACAGACCCGACACGTACAGCCTGCGATCATCGACCCGGAATTCCTTCTGCAAACTGGCGAGGGTCTCCAGCACGAGCTGCATCGTCTCGCCCGGCTTCTCGGGCTGGTCATGCTTGTCCGCGCTCCAGTCCACTTCGACCC
Source organism: Planctomycetales bacterium (assembly GCA_016235885.1). Lineage (GTDB taxonomy): Bacteria > Planctomycetota > Planctomycetia > Planctomycetales > Planctomycetaceae > JACRIH01. The sequence continues at coordinate 9,710 of JACRIH010000215.1, forward strand.
ACTTCTTACCCGTCGGACACTGCGGCACCATCACGAAGCACGGATACTTGTCGCGGTTCTCCGGCTCCAGAAACTTTTTCGTGCAGTGCTTGAGCTGCGCGACATTGTCATCCCCGCGCTCGCCCGCTCCGTGCAGGAACAGGACCAGCGGATATTTCTCGGTCCCCTTCGCGTCGTATCCCTTGGGCGTGAGGACTTGATAATTGAGCTTCTGATCGGCGGCGTTCTTGAAGACTCGGGGGGCGTAGTCGTCGGCCATTGCAACTGAAGCGAAGACCGAAATGGCAACGGCTAGCATGGAGGAAAGCACGACCATCTTAGATTTGCACACGTTAGTCTCCTTGAACCCTGATGTGATTACGAATTGGTGGAATCTTTTTCGGGTCTCTCACTGAATGGCTGTTTCTCGTTAGCTTTCTTGTACTCAGCAAGACAAGAAGCGCCGCATGTGAAGTAACCGAGGAACAGGACAATCGCCAAGACAATCGAAACATCATTGACCAAGTCGTTCTTGACGAAGACGACAACCGCGATGCAGACACAACAGAACACGAGAGACAGCAGCGAGGCCCATTTCAGGAATTGGACCTTCGAGTCTGCTGAGTGGACTACAAACGCCACTTCAAAGAGCATCATGAAGCTGCCTTCAAACAGCAACAATGGCAGCAAAATGACTGCGGCTAGAACGTATACCATCACCCGTACATCTCATGGGCCTCGGTGTACCCCAGCAGCTTGGCTCGGATCGTCCCATCTTTCAGCTTTTCACCGTTCGGGTCCACGTACACGCGGCCGGTCGGGGAGGTGTTGCCGGGGCGGATGTTCGTCACGTGGATGTTGAAAATAAACGCCGACTCGGAGAGAGCTTGAAACCAGTGGACGTTGTCCTTGTCATCCGAAATCGTCGAGACGCCGCCGGGGACGAATTTTTTGTCGACCGTCGGCTTGAGGATCAGGTGTTCCTTTTCGTCCTGCAACCGATCGTAGTTGCGGCCTTGGAAATCTCCCTTGAGGATCAGGAACGCGGTGGCCATGTTGTTGTGGCCGTGAGGCACCACCGACCGGCCTTTTTTGAGCGCGAAGATTTGATGGCCGAACACGAAGTCCTTCGGCAGCCCTTCGACTTCCGGGAACTTGATCCGCAGGCTGCGGGCGCCGTTGTCCACCATTTTCAGATCGTGGGTCAACTTGTCGAACTCGATGAACTTGAGCAGGTCGGGCAGGTCCACCTTGGAATACAGCTCTTCGATTTTCTTTTGCCAGGCGATTTGAGAAATCTTCTGCCCCTTGACGTCGCGGCCGAGCTGATCGACATCGGCCAGCCACTTGATCGTCAGCGGACGCACCTCGGCGGCAAAGGCGTCGCACCGTCCGAGTGTTTCTAGCAGCGATGCGGTCAGCAGCGACGCCAACGATTGGGCGGTGAATTCACGCCGGGTGAGAGTTTGGTGCATGGCATCTCCTGCGACTGAGGGAAGTTCAAACTGCGGTGACGGAGGGATTCTATCGAACGGAGAGACGGGCCGTCGAGGGGCCGTTGACACCCAATGCACTCTCCAGCCAAATGCGACCGTCACGGTTTCCGCATCACCTCCCGGTACAGAGTTGCGTAACCTGCGAGCATGCTCTCGATGCTGAACTCCAAACGAATTCGCTCGCGACCGGCGGCTCCCAAGCGGTGAGCCAATTCCGGCTCGGCCAACAGTTTCGCGGTGAACTGAGCAAACGCCGCGCGGTCGCCGACGGGGACGAGGAAGCCCGTTTCACCGGGCACGACGAGTTCCCGGTTGGGTGGGATGTCGCTGGCCACGACGGGAACGCCCGCAGCCATCGCTTCCATCACACTGTTCGACAGCCCTTCGAAATCGCTGGCCAACCAGAACACGTCGAGCAACGGGAAAAGTTGGCGGGCATCGTCGCGGTGTCCGACGAAATGAATCTGCCGGTCAGCTTGAATGTCGCGGGCGAATTGTTGCAGCGCGGACTTCTCCGGTCCGTCGCCAACGATCAGCAGATGGACGTCGGCTTGCAGGCTACGGAGCAACTCGAACGCCCAGATCAGATCGCGCACCCGCTTTTGCTTTGCCAGCCGTCCCACATAACCCACCAATCGCGAGTGCGGTGGAATGTCCCACGCCGCCAGAGTTGTGTCGCGCGACAGCGGCGTCTCGGTGGGCAAGTCGATGCCATTGGGAATGGCTCGCAGGCGGTCGTTCGGAAAGCCCTGCTGGCGGTAGAAGTCGGCGACGCTTTGCGAGTTGCCGACCAGGAGGTCAGTGCGCGAGATCAATCGCCGGTCGAGACGGAGCTGCCAGCCACTCTTCCACGAATCAACACACCGCTCCGACACGATGACCTTGCAGCGTCGGTGGCGTCCCACCGCCAGTCGGCCGTACGCGTTCGCGGCGAACAGCCATGTGTGCAGGATGTCCGGCTGCCAGTCGTTCAGAAGTTGACGCAGTTTCCACATCGCGATCGGATCGAATTTGAATCGCTTCCGCAGCGGGATCACCGGGATGCCCGCCTGTTGCAAAATGTCCGCGAACGGCCCGCCACGAGTCAGCGTCGCGACTCGCACTTCAAACTCGTCGCGCGGCAGATGCGTGGCCAGCAGCGTCAGTTGCTGTTCGGCACCGGAGCGGTCGAGAGTGGGGATCAGGAGCAGGACGCGAGTCACAGTGGATTTTCGATTTGCGATTGCCGATTTTCGATTGGAATGCGATGACTGTCGGACCAGTTGTTCGTGGCAGCGTCTTGGCCTGACGGGTCGGCACACTTTAGAATGCCGCCGGGTGATTCGACATCGAAAATCGGCAATCGCAAATCAAAAATCAAAAATCCTCATGCACGTCACTGTCGGAAACTGTCGGCTGGAACTGGTCCAGGGGGACATCACGCAGCAGACCGTGGACGCGATCGTCAACGCGGCCAATTCGCGGCTGGCCGGTGGCGGCGGTGTGGACGGCGCGATTCACCGCGCCGGAGGCGCAACCTTGATGCAGGAAACCCGCACGCATCATCCAGATGGCTGCCCGACCGGCAGCGCCGTGGCGACGTCGGGCGGACAACTGCCCGCCAAGTTTGTGTTCCACGCCGTCGGGCCGGTGTGGGCGGGAGGCCAGCGCGGCGAACCCGACTTGCTGGCGTCGGCCCATCACCGCTGCCTCGAACTCGCCGTAGAAAACGGCTGCCAGAGCATTGCCTTTCCCGCGATTAGCACGGGCGTGTACGGTTACCCAACGGACCTCGCGGCTGAAACGTCGCTGGCCACGGTCCGCAACTTTTTACTGGAGCGGCACCAGCCCGAACTCGTGCGGTTTGTGTTGTTCAGCGGTGGAGCCTTCGGTGCGTTCACCCGGGCACTCGAAACGCTGCTGGCGAGCAACTCCCGCTCGCCGAAACCATGAGACGCACACACTTCACGATGCCCGGCGAAGCTGTTGCAGGATACGCTCGAATTCGTCGTTTGAGCTGAAGTGGATGACCAGCCGGCCGCCGGCCTTGCCTTTCAATTTGATCTCCACTTTCGCGCCGACGAGGTCTCGCAACTGTTGCTGCAACGCGAGAATCTGTGGACTGATTCCCGATCGTTTCGAATCTGGATTTTGAAACGGAACCGTGTCCGCGTCATCCGCGGTCTGCCGGACGGCTTCTTCCGTCTGGCGCACGGTGAGCTGCTCCGACTGGATGCGCTGGCAGAGGGCGATCTGCTGCGATTCTTCTTCCAGCGGTAGTAAAGCCCGCGCATGTCCGGCCGTGACTTTTCCGGAACGCAGGGCCAACTTCACGAAATCGGGAAGCTCCAGCAAGCGGAGGCAATTGCTGACCGTGGACCGGTCCTTCCCGAGTTTTCGGGCGAGTTCTTCAATCGTGCCGCTGAATTTTTCGAGGTAGTCCTGGAACGCCTGCGCCTTCTCCAGTTCATTCAAATCGGCTCGCTGGAGGTTCTCAATGATCGCGACTTCGGTGACGACCCGGTCATCCATCACAACCACACGGCACGGGACCGCGTGCAAGCCGGCTTTCTTCGCAGCCAGCCAGCGTCGCTCTCCGGCCACGATTTGGAATCCGCCATCCAAGCGCCGCACGAGCAGCGGTTGCAGGACTCCGTGCTGTGCGACGCTGTCCGCCAACTCCGCCAACGCCGTCGGTTCAAACTCCTGCCGCGGTTGCAGCGGGTTGCGGAAGATTCCATCCACGTCGATCTGGAGGAACTCACCAGCGGCTTCATCTTGCGCCGCGTGCGACGGCTCGTGTCCGCCGCCCCCCAGCAGGGATGTCAGACCTCGGCCGAGACGTCGGCGAGTTCCGTGCGCCTCTTCCAGTGGATTGTGCTCTTCCATGAACGATTCCTCAAATTTGATGTCGTGACGATGCGGCCCGCAGGGGCGATGCCGTTCCGGGCGAGAAGTGTCTCGCCAAGCGATGCCCCCGCGTTTCTGAACAATCGGCGAAATCGTCACGACCGCATGAGGAATCCGAATCGGCAACGACTGCGCGACAGGGATGTTCGTTCAGTCCTCCCTTTCCGTTTTGAACCCTGTGGCCGCTTGTGCTGAGCATGACATCCGTAACAGCCACCTTGCAGATTCTGCTGGTTCTGAGACGGAGTTCGTTGTGAGTTTACATACGCAGTGGACGACTTTAACAATGAAGTTGATCGGGAAGTCTGGGGCGTGTGCGAACGAGACAATGAGATTTCCGTTGCGCGAAACGGTACCGCCGCTCGGGACCGTGCGGGCAGTGAGTTCTCGTCGCACTGCACCAGTCGTGAGCAGGATGCTCGTTGCGCCAACCCATTGAGAATCAACACGATCCGCGTGCGCGGAGCGTCGAAATATCACTCTGTTTCGCATCCGGAGTTGAATACACCATGCATCTTGTGCGCGCTGGGAAGACCTTGCTTTGCGTTGTCGCACTGGTCGCGAGTTCTTTCCAAACGGTTCACGCCGACAAGAAATTTTCCTTCAAACGGTCGAAGCAACAGCAGCAGGCTGACCAACAAGCACAGCCAGCTCAGCAGGAACCGTTCGCCGCACAGCCGGTGTATCAGCCACCGCAGCCGTATGACCCGGCGGAAAACCTGCTGACGCGAGATCAACTGGTCGACCGCGCGATTGCGGAAACCGCCAGGCGCCGACTGACGGCTGGCATGCACACACCGTGGCAAATCGTTCACGGCATTCTGGCTCTGCGGTGGGATTTTCTGCTGATGAAATCCCCAGGTTCGCCCGAGACGATCCGCGCGATCGAGTGGATGGCCAGCGGTCCGTCTCACGACGGGTTGCCGCTGTGGCAAGCCACTCCTTACGGTGGCCGCGGCCAACCATTCACCAAGCCCTACGCGTTCGAGGGTCACCCGACGCAGTTCATGGGCTACATGACGATGGCCGACATTCCCGAGGACTACAAATTCAAAGCCGATCTCAACGGCGAGAAGACAATCACGATTCGCGACATCATCAATGATGCCAAGATGCAGGTGAAGGAAGGACCGGAGATCACGTGGACGCTGTGGGCTCTTGCACACTACGAGGCACCGGATGCCGAGTGGACGAACGCCGTCGGTGAGCCGTGGAGCATTGAACGCCTGGTGAAAATTCAGACCGCCGAGCAAGTCATCACGGGAGCTTGCGGTGGTTGCCACGGCTTGTTCGCCCTCGCGTACGCCCGCAACAAGTACCTCGCGACTGGTCAACCGCTGCGCGGCGTGTGGCTGGAGGCGGATCAGAAAATCAAGCGCTACATCGAGGAAGCCCGATCGCTCCAGAATTCCGATGGGACGTTCTCGTCAAACCATTTCAAAGGCCCCGGCTGGGCTGCGGACTTTCCGACGCGGATCGCGACCTCGGGCCATCAATTGGAATGGCTGATGATCGCTCTGCCAAAGAGCCGTCTCAACGAGGAATGGGTCACCCGTGCGGTCGAGCGAGTGTCCCGTGACATCTGGGATCATCGCCGCGATCCGTCCGACTGCGGACCGCTGTACCATGCCGTGCATTCGCTGGTCATGTATCGCCTGCGAACCCGTCCCTCCGTGACTCCGAGCACTGCGCCAGAACCGCAGGTCGCAAACAAGAACATCCCAGAATCGAAGCCGAGCACAACAGTTCAGGAGCCAAAGGAAACGTCGACCAAGCCGACTTCAATTGTTGCCAAGGTGACCGAGTCTGTCGTGACGCCCTCTGTCGTGACGCCCAAGGTCACCGCGGACAGCGCCGGAGTGTCACCGTCGGATTCGAAGGCGACAGCGACTCCCGAGACCACTCGGATCGCAGAAGCCAAGTCTGCCGAAAAAACCGGGGCGGAATCCAGCAAAGCCGTTGGAGCAACCGGGCCACAGAACGACACGCCAGCCGCATCTAATTCCAGCACCACAACTTCGACAGCCCGGCCACCCACGGAAACGAATCTGATCTCGATCCCACGCCGCTCCGTTGCAGACGCCGTGGTCGCTCAACCGGTCGCAGAATCGATTCGTTCCATCACACAGGGACTGATCGATCCCGATCTTGAATTAGGGCTGCGGGATGGCGCCGATCTCAATCTGCCATCCAACGTGCAGAAATCTGCCACTGCTGGTTCCAGTCCGAAACGATCAGCCAGGCAGGCCAGTTCCGCGCCAACTCTGTGAAAAGCGGCTCTCCGCTGTTCGTGTTAATGGACGGGGTTGGGAGTCTTCTTCAGATCGGCCCTGATGCGACAAAGTGTCGTGACATCGACTGTGGCCGACCTGAAAAAGACTCCCGACCCCTTCGCGCTTCCCGGCCATGCCAACGAGTGGCACATCGGCATTCCTCGTTCCAGTGGCCACCCGGAGAAAAACCAGACGAATCCGCAATCTCGACTTAGGTGTCACGGTCGTTGCCGTCGATAGAACTTGACAAGGTGGACATTCCGGTTCACCCGAATCGGACTGTCGTTGCACGATCGAATTCCAAGGCCCGAGAGGATGTCGTCTCATGTCACCAGACCATGTTTCGAGCGATGCGCGACCAGTGATCCGCGGAGTTTTGAAGGCGACGCCGCTGAGTGCCGCCGTGGCGGGAGTGCTGGTTTGGTGTGTCACCACCGAGGCGCGGGCGCAAGCTCCCGGCGACAAGGCTCCGGTTCTCCAAGTCACAGAGTCCGAGTCCACTCATTCCACCAAAGGCGATTCGGCCACTGCTTCTCCAGTCGTTTCCGATCGCCAACGCAAACTCCACGCGGCACCCGTCGCGAGTGAAGTCGAGATTTGGCGCGGAAATCGAACCACGGAATCCAAGGTCAAAGTGATCGAGATGGGCCGCCCCACGCGAAACAGCATGCGACAAATCGCGGGTGAGGCGCGACCGAAGGTGATCGACGTTGGAATGCAGTCGCAACAGAAGGCAGCGGCCAAGCGGTTGGTTGAGGAGGCCAGACAGGCGGCTATCCGGGGAGACATCGCGCGAGCCAGCAATCTGGCTCGTCGCGCAGCAGACATCCCGGCCACGTGGGACCTGACGGAACTCACACCCGAGCGACTCCTGCGAGAACTGGAAGTGATCGCCGCGAACCAAACGGAAGACACCGCTGAGCCGACTGTGACCGACCTCCCCATTTCAGAAACCTCTCCCCCTCAGCCATTGCGCGGATTGGTCAGCGACAGAGCGAACGCGCACGGCGGCTGGTCGTCGACCGATGGCGTGCAACGCATCCCGACCGAAGCGATCGACATCGACCAAGAACCTGAAGAAGCCGAAACAGTTCAGCCAGATGTCGACTGTGAGCGGGTCCCGGTTCCTGTCGACAACTTCTCGAATTACCATCCGTTTCAGCCGGCTGGGACCGCGGATGGCGACGCACCGCTGAGCACCGCTCCAGGCCCATTCGCCGCTCCAGCGGTGATCGATGTCCGGGTCCATGACTTCAATTCCTCGTCGGACAACTCCGCGACTCCGTCCACTTCGATCGCGTCTCTGATCCTGATCAACCTCGCCAGTGCCTTGTTTGGCGGTCTGGTGGTGCTCGTCGGCGTCCTTTATTACATTCTGAGAAAGTTCGGCCCGCGGCCAGAGTTCGTCGTCAAAGTCGTCGAAGTCGCCGCCAGCAATGGCGGTTCCGCGGGAATGGAGAACGTCGCATCAGCTCATTCGCTGCGAGTCGCACCGATCACCGCAATGAGGATGCAACGGGACGAGGAATTCGAACATCAGCGTGAAGATGCCGGACCACAGACGCTTGAATCGACACAGAGCACAGCCGCCTGAATCGACCCGTAAAGGAATGTAAAAGACCGGGGGGCGTAAGCCCCCTGGTCGATCATTTCTCGGCAAACAACCAGGGGGCTAACGCCCCTCGCTCGCCGGCACAATTGTTACTGCGGGTCTATTTCGCGATGTCTCCTTTCGAGCCGAACCCGCCGACAATCGAATACTTCACCGCCTCTGATGGCTATCGACTGCACTTCCGGCACTGGACGGCTGCGGCCGCGCCGCCGAAGGCTCAACTGGTTGCGTTGCATGGCATCCAGAGTCACTCCGGCTGGTACGAGTATTCGAGCCGTCTGTTGTGCGACGCAGGCTACGAGGTTTTCTTCCTCGATCGGCGTGGTTCCGGGTTGAATGACGTGGATCGCGGGCACGCTCTGGACTGGACGCGGTTGGTCAACGATGTCGTTCAATTCATCAACTTCATCCGTTGGCAAGCGGGCGGTGCGATCAAATCGCATCGGCGGCCGACCGTGCTGCTGGGGGTCAGTTGGGGAGGCAAGCTGGCCGCGGTGACGGCGGCACGGCGGCCGGAATTGATCGACGCGCTCGCGTTGCTGTATCCCGGCTTGTGTGCCAGGGTCCGCCCGCGCTGGGACCAACTCGCGCGGCTCAATTTGGCCGAATCGCTCGACATCCGCCGCAAGTTGGTGCCGATCCCGCTTCGCGATCCCACGTTGTTTACAGGCGATCCGCAGTGGCAGGATTTCATCCGGCAGGACACGCGGGGACTGCATGACGTCACCGTGTCGTTCCTGCTGGCCAATCGAAAACTGGATCGCCTCGTCCCTGACACGCCCGCTGCCATCCGCTGTCCGGTGTTGATGATGCTTGCCGGGCGAGACCGAATCATCAACAACGAGGCCACGCGCCGCTATTTCGACCGCCTCACGACTGCGACCAAACAATTGATCGAATACCCGGCTGCCCAGCACACGCTCGAATTCGAACCCCACCGAGACGAGTTCATCACCGACCTGATTCACTGGTTGGACAACACGGTGGCACCGGGTTAGCTAGCGCAGCGGAGCCGCAATGTGGCCGAGTCGCCCCGCGACCCGGCGGCCGGGCCACGGAGCAGGGTCGCCGCATCTAAATCGAATGACGTAATGGTTGCGAGGAGTGTCGATTCGATCGGGTCCATCACAACTCCTGGCGGCCGATCCTCAGCGACTATTACGATCATCGGTTTGGAAAGCCACAAGTTGCAAACTCGGTGGGATGTGCGCTAGACTGCGAGCCAACTTTTGCACGACTCGCCGTTCTCTCGGGACGTTCGGGAGATGTTCGCCCCCTACTTGAGGGTTGGTGGCTTTTGCCCGGTGTCGACTCGCATCCCCCTTGTTTTCCACGGAAAACGAGGGGCTTGTTGTTTGTGGTTGCGAAACGAAAGCAACTCAGTGACGGAGGCTTTGGTGAACAACGACCCTGTGTGTTTTCAGGCCATTCAGCGATTTTCCGAGTTGCTCGACCGGGCCAAGTCGCTGCACGAACGAGAGCCGATGGCGATTTCGCTGGCCACCGCCGACGCGGCGGGAAGGCCGTCCGTACGGACCGTGCTGCTCCGCGCGTTCGATGAGCGGGGCTTCGTGTTCTTCACGAACGAGGAAAGTCGCAAGGGGCGGCAGATCGCCGCGAATCCGCGTGCCGCTTTGTGTTTCTATCGCGATGCCTTACAGGAGCAGGCGCACATCGAGGGCGACGTGGTCGGCGTCTCCGAGGTGGAATCGGACACCTACTGGGGTTCACGTCCGCGCGAAAGTCAGGTGGGGGCGTGGGCGTCGATGCAGTCCCGACCGCTCGACAGCCGCACGACATTTGAAACGCGGCTCGCAGAATTCGAGCAACGATTTGCCGGCCAGCCGGTGCCGCGCCCGCCGTACTGGCACGGTTTTCGGATCGTGCCGGATCGGATCGAGTTCTGGAAGGGAAAGCCGTTTCGTCTGCACGAACGCGAGGTTTTCGAACGTGCCGCCGACGGTTGGACCGTGCGGCTACTGTATCCGTGATCGCAGACGTCTTGCGAAGCGTAGGGTGGGACCAGCGCAGCGCAGGCCCATCGCAACAAACAGACATGGTGGGCCTGCGCTGGTCCCACCCTACTGCAATTACGTGTACCGGACCGAGCGATGTTGCGGTTCGAAGTATTCCGGGAGCAGCGTATCGACTTGCAAGAGGCCGCGGCGGGTGAGACGCAACGTGCCGTTTTCACGAACGAGGTAGCCGGCAGCGGACTGGTTGGCGATCGGTTCGCGGAACTCGTCGAAGATGTCGATGCCGAACTTGGTCCGAAACGGTTCGCCGCGCACGACCCCTTCCTTCATTTGCAGGACCAGTTCGCGAATCAGAAGCTGGTGGCTGGTGGGTGTCATCGCCCGATTGATCGGCAGCCGACCCGCTTCCAATTCCGAGATGTAATTCTCCATTTGGTCGAGGTTCTGGTAGTGGACCCCCTGGTAGTGACCGAATGATGCCACTCCCGTGGCCAGCAGGTCGCAGCCGCGCCAAACGTTGTCGCGATACACGAAATGATCGGTCTCGGGATTCTTGACCAGTTCATTCCCACTCGAAATGTGGTAGCCCGCCGCAATCAATTCGTCGAACGCTTCGTTGACCCAGCGTCGCTTCGTTTCCCAGCCCGCGATGGGGGAGCTGATTCCCAGCGTCTTCATTTCCTTCGAGATGATCGTGTTGTGCGGCAGTTCCATCTGGTAGATCGTGATGTTTTCCGGTGCCAGTTCTTTCACGCGGCGAATGCATTCGCGCCAGTTCTCGTCGGTCTCGCCGATCATGCCGGCAATCAGATCGACATTCACCTGCGGAAAACCGACCTGCTGAATCCAGTCGTACGCGCGCAGAACTTCCGGCGACAGATGCGCCCGGCCGTTTGCTTCGAGGATCGCGTCGTTGAAGTTTTCGATGCCGAGTGACACCCGCGTGATGCCGATTTCCTTGAGCGTCTGCACCTTGTCCAGGCTGAGCGTTCCCGGCTCGCACTCGAACGTGACCTCCTCGGCATCATCCCAAGAGACCGAAGCATGCAGCCGGTCCCGCAACCCGCGAAGCTGTTTGGAACTCAAGTACGAAGGCGTCCCGCCGCCGAAGTACACGAACTTCAGTTTTCGTCCCGCCACGCCCGGCTGCTGGCTGAGCAATTCGACCTCGCGGGCCAACGCATGCACATACTGCTCAATGGCCTTGGCATTTTGGTCGGTGTAGACCCGGAAGTAACAAAACTTGCACCGCTTGCGACAGAACGGAATGTGCAGGTACAGCCCGAGCGGCGTGGCATGGCGTGGTGGAGCCGCCAACGCCGCGTAAATCTCCGACACCTGCTCCGGTTTCCACAGCGAGAATGGAGGGTAGTTGGAAATGAAGTAGCTGCCGACTTCGGTGCCGGGTGGTGATGCCAGAGGTGCCGGACTGGCAATTGTCAGCGAGTCGGCTGCGACATCGGAAAGTGGAGGGGACGTATCGTTGTTCATGTTGACGCGAGTCGTGCTCGCGGTTCATTTCTTGGCACCAAAGCAGTAGATCGTCCCCTGCTTTGATTCCGTCCCAATCACGAGACATCCTTCCGCGATCGCAGGAGACGCGGAGACCTGGCCGTCGGCGGCGAACTTCCACACTTCTTTGCCGTCGGATAAGCGCAGACCGTACAGCGTCTTGTCGTCCGAGCCGACGAACACGCGGTCGCCGACGATCACCGGCGAACTGTCCACCTTGGACTTCGTGTTGAACACCCACGCCTTGATGCCGGTCTTCCTGTCGATGCAGTGTAGCCGCTTGTCGCGACCACCGACCACCACAAAGTCGGAGTTCACCGCGGCGGACGAATGGTATGGGAACTCGCGGGCTTCATCCTTGTACGTCCAGACCGTCTTCTCCATCTGCCAGTCCACCGCGACGACTTCGCTGGCGTAGGTTCCGACAAACAGCAGGTTGTCAGCGACCGCCGGCGAAGCGATCAGGTACGTCCCCAGCGGAATGTCCTTTTCCTGCTTGCCGGTGCGGATGTCGATCACGCGGAGATGTTCATCGCAGCCGGTGACAAATGTAAAATTGCCCGCGATCGCCGGCGAACAATTGACCATCCCTTCCGTTGCGAACTGCCAGAGTTTTGTGCCGTCCGACAACTTGAGGCAGTACAGGCTGTTGTCGTGCGAGCCAAAAATGATTTGATCGGAATCCGGCAGCACCGTGGCCGAGCTGACGATTTCTCCACCGGCAGCGAACGTCCAATTTTTCTTTCCCGTCGCCCGGTCGATGGCGTGAAAGACTCCCTCCTCGTCGCCGAGATACACGCTGTCGGCAGTGACCGTCGGAGACGACTTGAAGCCAGGCAGGAACTCGTTGGGCTTGGCATCCTCCTTCGAGCGGTACGTCCACAACCTCTGTCCGGTTTTGAGATCGAGGCAGAACACTTCACCCTTGAGTGACGCGGCGTAAACTCGCCCGTTAACAATCGCCGCGGTCGATGTCACCATTTCGCCGGCTTCGTGCTTCCACAGCAGTTCCAATTTGTCCGGCAGCGTCCCGGTCGCGACGCCGCGCTGCTCGTTGCCGTTTCGGAAGCTGGGCCAGGAGTCGAGTGTCGAAAGACGAGAATCGAGAGGTTTTTGTTTGACCGTCGGATTCGATTTCGTAGCCGGTGCTTCTTCGGCGGTCGTTGCGAGATTCCAAAGGAAGACACTCGCAATCGCCACGGCAGTCAATATCGTTGCAGCGCCGATCACTCTCGTCTCTCGTCTCTCGTCTCTCGTCTTCATAAGGCACCTCGATACAGAGCGAGCAGGCTGACCGCGTCCACCGGGCGCGGGTTAAAGGTTCCGGTCCATTGTACCGCGGCTTCGTCAGCGAGTGAGGACAAAAGTTGCTGGTCAACGCGGCATGCGGATAACTTCGTTGGCAGCCCGGCGCGGTCAGTCAAGAGTTGCAGGTGGTATGAAAGACAATCCGCACCGGTGGGATCGTCGGGTGGGCAGAGTCCGGCATCGGAGGCGAGGTCCGCGTACAACCGGTTGACGACAGGTCCATTGAATCGCACGACGTGTGGCAGCAGGATGCCGATGGCCACGCCGTGGGTGATGCCGAAGTGGGCCGAGAGCGGGTTCGCGAGGGCATGCGTCGCACCAAGCATCGAGTTTTCGATGGCGGCTCCGGCGAGGTGGGCTCCCAGCAACATGGCCGCGCGGGCATCGCGGTTCTGCGGGTTGTGAAGCACTGCGGGGAATCCGCGATAGAGCAACTGCCAGGCCTGCCGGCTGAACAGTTGCGACACTGGGTTTCGTTTTGTCGTGACGTACGATTCCACGGCATGGCTGATAGCGTCGATGCCAGTGGCTGCCGTGACCGAGGCGGGCATGCTGAGAGTCAGGTCGGGATCGAGAATCGCGATCCGCACGGACGCCTTGGGATCACCGCACGCCATTTTCATGTGCGAATGCACGTCGGCAATGATGGCGTACGATTGAGCTTCGCTGCCGGTTCCGGCGGTCGTGGGGACCGCGATCATCGGCAGCATGGACTTTGTCGCCTTGCCGTATCCGGCGTAGTCGGCCATCCGCCCGCCGTTCGTCAGCATGAAATTAATCCCCTTCGCACAGTCCATGCTGCTGCCGCCACCCAACCCGACGATGAAGTCGATCTTCGCCTCGCGTGCGACGTCCAGCCCCGCATGGACATCGGCGGCCGTGGGATTCGCATGCACTTCATCGAACAGCGTGACATCGAGTCCCGAAGTCCGCAGTGTCTTCTCGGCCAGCGACACATGCCCGGCCGCTTCGAGACCGTGATCGGTGACGAGCAGCACGCGCTGGCCACCCAGCTCGCGAACCAATTCGCCGAGGCGGCCAATCGTCCCCGAACCAAACACCACGCGCGTGCGAGGCTGGTAATCGAAAGGCGGCAATCTCGGTTCCAAGTCAACCGGCCTCCGTTTGACGGGGCGCGGGTTAGAGACGCTCGCCCCACACCCCCGGCCCCTCACCCCAAAGGGGGCGAGGGGAGAATCGTGTCAGTCGGTCACTTCGCCGCCGGATGATTTCGACTTTGTCCGCTTGAACTTCGCTCCCGGCTGAATCGCAAAGAGTTCGTCCTTGCTGGCAATGAACAGCACATTGTTGGCGACGACTGGCGTGCTATAGACCGACGAACCCATGTTGATTTCGCCGATCAGATCCTTGTCGGCCGACAACTTGAAGATGCAGATGTCGCCGTCTTCGTCACCCATGTAGACCTTTTCGTCGACGATGAGCGGCGAAGCCCACGAGGCGGCGAGCATGTCATGTGTCCAATGGACCTTTCCGGTTTTTGCGTTGAGGCAATGGAACAGGCCGCTTTGATCGGCGATGTACAACAGGTCGTTCTTGATGGCCACGGACCCCAGCGTGCGATGCATGGTGTCCTCGAACTTTTTCTGTTCCGGATCGCTGCCTGTGTAGTGCCACACGGCACCGCTGTTTGGATTCTCGCGAGTGAAGTCGCCCGCTTTCTCATCGCAGGCCTGAAGCCGTTTGTACGCGATGGGTGTCTTCGGATCCTTCGAGTTGAACACCTGTTCTGGACTGACATCGCCGCGTTTTGTCGGGTCGATACACCACAGATGACCAGAGCCTTCACCATGCTCGGGGTCTTCACCGACGCCCACATACACCAGTCCATCGTAAATCACCGGTGTGGCAATGATGTGGTTGCGAGTGGCGCGTTCGAGAGCGTACACGGACTTCTTGGGGTTGCAGTCGAATTTCCACAAGAGCTTCGATTTGCCCTTGCCATCCCCTTGCGGGTCGAAACTGTAGACCCAGCCGTCGCCACCGCAGAAGATCGCCTGCTCCTGACCGCCGAGAACTCCGTACGCCGGGGACGACCACTGCCCATGCATGATGTTCGAAGCGGGACTGTTGTCGCTCCACAGCACCTTGCCCGTGTTGCGGTCCATGGCCAGGAAACTGGGAGCCTCGGGGTACTGCGTTTTGAAGTGGGCTTCATCGACACCGTTCGACGTGCAGACGAAGATCGTGTCACCAATTCCCGTGATCGAGCAACTACAGGCGTTGTGTTGCGACACGCTCAGTTTGGCCATCAGGTCGAAGCTCCAGATCACGTCGGCTTCGTCCTTGTTTTCGTTGGCCTCTTCCTTGAATGGGCCGTCATTCTTGCCGTCGTGAAAGCCGTTGACGTCGAGGCACACGACTTCGTTGCGGTTCGTGACGCACCATAACTTGTCACCATCGACGTACGGCGTGGCGCAGATTCCAAGGAACGGCCAATCATGCACGCGACCCGTTGGTAGTTTCTCACGCGACAGTTGCCACAGAAAATTGCCGGTCTTCTCGTCAAAGGCCAGCAGAACACCGAGGTCAGTCCGACTGGGATACCGCTTCACGTATTCGGCTCCATTGTTCGTGGCGATGAACACCTTGCCATTCGCCACGACCGGATTGCCATACGTCTGCGATCCGAGATTCGAAGCCCACTTGATGTTCGTCCCCATTTTGACGTCCCATTCGGTGGCGATTCCCTTGCCCTCGGGTGTGTTGTTCCGTCCCGGCCAGCCACCCCACATTGGGGAGTCGGTCTTGCCGACCTTCATTTTGGCGAGGACTTTCAGGGCGTCCGCGGTCGGATCGTACGACGTCTTCTCGGCCAGAGCGATTGCGGCTGTCGCGACAGCCGCAGTCTGAACCGGCGCCTGGGCGGCTGTCGTCGCAACGACCGGAACCGATACCTTGGGAGACGCTTCACCGGCGTAGCAACCGGAAAGAATTCCCAGGCAGATCACCGCCAGTGTTGTCGCCGTGAGTCGTGTTCGTAGGTTCATCGATTGGGGCTCCTGACTGAGTGGTTGTCCACCCGGTCCAACCGGGCAGGAATTTGACCAAGTAGACCTGCAACAACAATTGGGCAGGCGAACGAGGGGCGTCAGCCCCTTGGTTGAGTTTCTCTCGGCAAGCAACCAGAGGCTGACGCCCCCTGCTCGCCAATTCTCCATTAGTGTGTCGACTTAGGATTTGTTCGGAACCACCTTCACGTTGTCGATCAAAATTTCCGCATCGCTGGCGTTGCCGAACAGGCCGGGAGCACCCACGGTGTTGGGTGTTGCATCGGTGGCCTCGATCGTCCACGCGGCGGGTTCCTTCTGATCGCGCGGCCACACTCTGCCGCGTACGATCACCTGACCGTTCTTGTTTTCACACTGGAGTTTGATCGTGTACCACAGATCGGGCTGGAAATCGAAGGGGATCGTCTTCGCAAACCGGCGAGTGTATTGAGCCGTCCACGAGCGAAGTTCGAGTTGCTTCTTGGACCCCATCACATCGATCGTGTACCGCTGGTTGACCAACCCCATGTCAGGCATCTTGTCGTTCTTCAGCGAGCCGCGCATGTCGGCTTGAATTGTGTAGTCGTGCAGGTCCCAGTGACCCATCCAGCACTGGCTGCGAGTTCCCAAGGGAATGGTGGTGATCTTGACCAGCATCGGATTGCCTTCGACCTCGCGCACCTGATGCCGGTAGGACGCCCCGATCCATGTCGGGGGGACTCGCTTGTCGGTGATGTCGAACGACCACGGCAACAGAGGCACGATCCGGATGCGAGCCGCAAACCGTCGCCCTTCGGGAGGTGCTGGTGGCGGACCGGACGGTTTTTTCACGGCACCCGCTGCGGCTGCTCCCGCAGGAGCCGCCGGAGGCGCACCGAACATCGGCTGACCGTCGTGCTCCACTTTCAACCCCTCGGCTTCGGCGGTGATGATCGCGAACGAATGGCCAGCGTCCTGCGGGGCTTCGTACAACCCGCTGTCACTGATTTTTCCCGCCCCCTTCACCGTAAACTTGCCGGGCACGTTCTTGAGGAACTGCCCCGCCGCGTTGAACACGGCGACGTCGAACTGCACTTTTTCGCCCGGCCGCAACAACGACTCGATGGGGGTGATTTGGATTTGCGCCGGCTTCGTGTCCGTGACGGCGGCTTCTTTCGGCGCGGCAGGCTGCGGGTCAGCTTCGACCTTCACGTTTTTCAAGCCGATGCAGTACATCGCCTTGCTGGTCGGAATGTAGACACGGCCGTGCGAAATCGACGGCGAACCACTGATGTCTTCCAGTTCGGGATTGAATCGCAGTCGCTGGAGAATCTTGACCCCCTTTTTCGCGTCCGGCTCCAGGATATAGAAGTTCGACCGCTCCCCAACGTAAATCTTCCCGTCACCGTAGACCGGACTGCCCATCATGATCGTACCGAGTTTCTGCTTGCCGATCTCTTCGCCATTTTCGGGATTCATGACGAACATCAAGCTGCCATCCTCGATGCAGTACAACCGATCGCCGAGCAGCAGCGGTTGGGCGCGGCCGACCAGCTTGCGCTTCGAATCCCACAGCACGTGCTTCGTTTTTGTGATGTCTCCGGTCCCCGTGCCGTCCAGCTTGAACATGGCTCCCATCATCGTCGGGTCCGAGACGTTTTCCTCGGCATGGCCGCAGTAGACGTCGTGCCCAACAACCAGCGGATTCGTGCTGATGCCGCGGAGCGACGAATCGTATTTCCAGATGAGCTTGCCCGTGCGCGGCTGCATGGCATGCACCGAGCCGTCACTCGACCCGAAC
>JACRIH010000218.1 GCA_016235885.1 Planctomycetales bacterium
TCACCCCCGACCCCTCTCCCCCCAAAAGGGGAGAGGGGAGAGCTTGAATTGAAAGCACGCCCCATGATTCCTCTCCGTGACAACATTCCCTCGCGCACCATCCCGATCATCAACTTCCTGATGATCGCCGCGTGCGCGGTGGTCTTCCTGCTGCAACTCCGCGACGAGAAGAGCGGTCAGACGCACCTCGTTGATCAGCTTGCAATGATCCCGGAGCGTGTCTCGCAACCGGACAAACCGGTCACCATCCGCGATGTGCGGCACGTCCAGCAGGGGGGCCGTCACAAACTGGTCGAAGTCGAACGCACGCTGCCTCCGCCGATGGTCCCGCCGCGATTGACGATGCTGACCTGCATCTTCCTGCATGGCGGCTGGATGCACTTCCTGGGGAACATGTGGTTCCTCTGGATTTTCGGCGACAACGTCGAGGACCGCTTTGGGCACGTCGGTTTCGCGCTGTTCTATCTCGGCTGCGGAATCGCCGCGAGCGCCGCGCACTACCTGACCGATCCAACTTCGACCATCCCCACGATCGGAGCCAGCGGTGCCATCGCCGGCGTGATGGGTGCGTACCTGGTGCTCTACCCGCGCGCCACCGTCTTGTCGCTCGTGCCGATTCTCTACATCATGCGGATCGTCGTGATCCCCGCCCCAGCATTCCTGGGCATTTGGTTCGTGATCCAACTCGTGCAAGGCACATCGGGACACGGTGGAGGCGTGGCTTGGTGGGCACACATCGGCGGCTTTGCCGTCGGAGCCGCCGTGGCCGCGCTGCTCGGCATGATTCACCTGCTCCGCCCACCAGTCGCCGAACGGTTACCAAACACGGAGCGGATGACGACGTACCGGTATCGGCGGTATTGATCGAGCGCAGGTGCGAGGAACGAAAGACGCGAAGCGGGAGGGCGCCGATCTGTGGGCAAATCTTCATCCAGCGACTCGGCTCGGAAGTTTGGACCGAATTCTTTGAGAAAGAGCTTCATTTCGGTTCGAGTCGGGTATTACACTGACTCTCATCATGAGCACTCAGCAACAATCGGTCGGAAAGGCAGACCCGGTTTCAGGATCACCCAAAGGTGACTCAATTGCCCAACGGAACAAAGGCACTGGCGACGGTCGGAAACTGTCAGAGTCAAAGCTGGCACTCGATGAGTACCAGCTTATTTACTCGATGCTACTGGCGGCCGCGGTATCACTTCTTGGTTTCTTGGTGACGCTCGGCCATCTAAAGTCGGTCTACCGGCCACCCGCAAATGATCGTCAAGCCACCGAGGCATCCCAGACCCAAAAAAAGGGTGATCAACCCAGAAAAGATGTTGGCGAGACCAAAAAGAAAAGTGCCGGCGAGACCAAAAGAGGTCTCGACCAGACCAACAAAGACTCTGATTCGGTTGACTCAATTCAAGAATCGTCACTAAAGCAGGAAATTACGAAAGAACTCCAAGACGTCACGAGAGAAATCAAGGACATTACGCGAGACCTTGATAATCCACCGGCAAGACATGAGTCTGTGGAATCGACACAGGTTTGGCTGGCCTTCCACCTGGTTTTCGCTGCGGCACTGGGAGCTTCATTCTACGTGCTGTTTACCGCGCATCGGTACGTCGTGCGGAGAACGTTCAATCCGGAGTACAGTTCGGTGTACATGATCCGGTTCGGGTTGGGAGTCGTTGCCGGGGTCATTTTGGCCAGCATCTTTGATCCCGAGACAATCATGAGGAATCAGACATCACTTTCTTCTGTTGGACCCGGTGTAATTGCAATTCTTGGTGGTTATGCCGCCGAGGCAGTTCAGCTTGTGCTGCGACGTCTCGTCGACGTGCTCCTCACCGTCGTTCAGGGTGACACCCGCTCCCAGATCGAGGCTAGCGAAGAGAAAAAGGACGCGGAAAAGCAAGCCGCTCTCGTCGCTCAAGGCGCCAATGTCGTGAAGAAACTTGCCGCGCTGCGAGGTGAACTCAAGGGAAACGTCAAGGCCGAGGATATTCAAGCGAAGCTGGATGCCATCGAGAAAACTCTCCTCGCCGAAACATCAACCTCGGGGACTGGAAGCGGCGCGGGCAGGCCCGTTGACTAGTCCACTTTGGCAGCCAATATCTCCCGCACGCGAACGGGGTGTTTTCCGCCACCGACTAGAGCTTGCTTCGAAGGAACTCGACCGCTTCCGTCAGAGCCTGTGGCACCTTGGCCGCGTCTTTTCCTCCAGCCTGCGCCATGTCAGGTCGGCCGCCGCCTCCGCCGCCGACGTGTTTCGCCGCCGCCTTCACCCACTCCACGGCGTTCAAGCCGCGTTCGACTAGCTCCTTGCTCAGCGAGGCGATCAGGGTCACGCGGCCTTCGGTCACGGAGGCCACGCACACGGCGAGGGGTGATGCCTTGCGGCGGAGCTGGTCGATCAGGCCGCGAAGGGCGTCGACGTCCAAGCCGTCGGCCTGGTGGGTGACGATCTTCACGCCGTTCACATCCACGGCCGTTTCGATCAGCGAATCGGCGGAGGTGCCGGCGGACTGCGTTGCCTTTTTCGAAAGATCTCGTTTCAGTTGTTTGACCTCTTCGGCGAGGGCGGTGACGCGCTTCGGCAAGTCTTCCGGACGCGACTTCAGCAGCCCGGTCAGTTCGGCAAGGATCGTTTCGTCCTGCCGGATTTTTTCTAGCGCCCGTTTTCCCGTGAGCGCGGTGACGCGGCGCGTGCCAGAGGCGACGGATTCTTCCCCCACGAGTTTGCACAATCCAACCTGCCCGATGTTGGCGAGGTGCGTGCCGCCGCACAGTTCGCGGCTGAAATCGCCCATGCTGACCACGCGGACCGAATCGCCGTACTTCTCTCCGAACAGCGCGGTCGCCCCCGACTTGCGAGCGGCCTCCAAGTCCATGACCTGCGTGACGACGGGTACGCCGCGCGACACTTTCTCGTTGACGTCGTCTTCAATCTGCTGGAGTTCCTCGCGGGTGATCGCTTTCGGTTGGGTGAAATCGAACCGCAGTTCGTCGCACTGCACTTTCGAGCCGCGTTGCGTGGCGTGTCCACCGAGCGTCGTCTGCAAGGCGTGGTGCAGCAGGTGCGTGGCGGAGTGGGCACGGCGGATTCCGGCGCGCCGCTCTTCATCGACATGCGCGGTGATCTTGTCGCTGATCTGAAGTTTGCCCCATCGCAGATGTCCCTTGTGAATGACAAAGCCCCCCTGCTTCTGTGTGTCTTCGACGGAGAATTCGCACCACGGGTTGACCAAGATTCCGGTGTCTCCGACCTGCCCGCCCGATTCGCCGTAGAACGGCGTGCGGTCGAGGACGACTTCGACAGCTTTGTCGTGGCCGACTTCCGTGAGAGAATCGACAAGCCGTCCTTCGGCAATCACGCCGATCACTTCCCCCTCGGCTCGCAGCGAGTCGTAACCGAGGAACTGGCTGCCGTTCGAGAAACTTTCGCGGAGTGCATCGAGCGGGCCGGCTTTCATGACCGACGCCTCGAAGGCGTCTTTGCCCGACTTCTGTCGGTGCCCATCCATCAACGTCTCGTACCGTTCGCGATCGACTCGCAAGTTGTTGCGGGCGGCGAGCGCTTCTGTGATCTCGATCAGGAATCCGTCGGTCTGATGCAGGTCGAACGCGGCGTCGCCGGAGATCACACCGTTCTCGCGGTCGCGGGCCAACTCGATGAAGTTTTCGAGCTTTCGCAAACCCTTTTCGACCGTGCGGAGGAACTGCTCTTCCTCCTGCTTGACGACCATCGCCACGCGGCCGACGGTCTCACTCAGTTCAGGATACGGCTGGCGCATGGCGGCCGCGACGGCGGGAACCAGCGTATGCAGGAACGGCTCTTGCTTGCCGAGCAGGAACGCTTCGAGCACCGCGCGCCGCAGCAGTTGCCGCACGATGTAGCTCTGCTTTTCCGGGCCGGGAACGACGTTCTCGTGAATGCAAAACGTGACCGCTCGCAAGTGGTCGGCAATGCGTCGCACCGGGCGACCGTCCGGGCCGTCGAACTCGTAGCGCACGCCGATGGCCTGTCCGGCCTGCTCACACAGCGGACGCAGAATGTCGATCTCGAAATTGCTCTGGTGCCCTTGCAGCACGGCCGCCGTCCGTTCGAGGCCCATCCCCGTGTCGATGTTTTTTTTCGGCAGCGGTTGCAAATTGTTCGGCGGCGGGCCGACGCGATTGAACTGCGTGAAGACGAGGTTCCAGATTTCGACGTTCATCGAACTGCTCGGCGGATGGTAGTAGATTTCACTGCACGGCCCGCACACGCCGTCCGGCCCCTGACTCGGGGCCGACGCCGGCCAGAAGTTTTCGCTCTCCCCTTCGCGGCGAATCCGGTTCGATGGCAGTTTGATCTCGTCTCGCCAAATGTTGAACGCTTCGTCGTCGTCGAGATACACGGTCACGCTCAACCGCTCCGGTTCCAGCCCGAGCCATTTCTTGGTCGTTAGGAATTCCCACGCCCAGTGAATGGCTTCCTTTTTGAAGTAGTCTCCGAACGAGAAGTTGCCCAGCATTTCGAAAAACGTGTGGTGGTACGCCGTGTTGCCGACGTTTTCGATGTCGCCGGTGCGGAGACACTTTTGACAAGTCGTCGCCCGCTTGAAATTGGGATCGCCCTGACCGAGGAAGTTCTGCTTGAACTGGTTCATCCCGGCGGGGGTGAACAGCACCGTCGGATCACCCTTCGGCACGAGCACATCGCTCGCCTTGCGGAGGCAGCCTTTGGATTCGAAGAAGGTGAGATAGGCTTCGCGAAGGTCGTCGGTCTTCATGGATTTCCGATTTTCGATGGATCAGTGCGGGTTCTAATGACACGAACCCGAAGCGTAAGCGAGGGAACGGCAACGCTTGTCGATACGCCCTCGCTTACGCTTCGGGTTGGTATGCTCACGGCGTCAGTTGGCGCTTCACGGTAGCGTCTCCGACGATCATGTCCAGCGTGGCCGGACCGGTCAGGGATTTGATGACGTCTTGAAATTCGCGAGGGGTTCGGACGGGCTTTTCGTTCACGCGAAGGATGAAGCTGCCAGGTTGCAATTCGGCTTTCGCGGCGGGCGAATCGGGATCGACTTCGGTGATCAACACGGACGGTGCGCGGAGATTGGTCGGGTCGGCAAACCGCAGCCGGGCCGATGAATAATCCACGACGAGGCCCCTCCACGCCGGATACCGGCGCTGCGTGGCGATGATCTGTTCGTGATCGGGAACGGGCCACTTGCCAAGCACCACCGGCAGCGTCAGCTCGCGTCGTTCGTCAGGACGAAAGATGCGAATGCGGGCCGTGTCGCCGGGAGGCAACTTGCCGATCTCGCGCAGCAAATCATGCACGGACAAGATGGGTCGGTCGTTGACCGCGAGGATCAAATCATTCCCCTTGATTTTGCCGAGACTGGCGGGCGAATACTGATGCGCGGCCTGAACCCACGCGGCTCCCGATTGGCCGATGTTCCCGGTGACGCCCTGCCGCTGGGCCGACTCGTAATCCGCCGGCGTGATGCCGAGGAATCCGTATTCGACTTCGAGGCCGCGTTTCAGAGTGTCGATCACGCGGTTCGACCAATCATCGACCGGCACGGCAAAGCCGACTGATTTTTCGTACCCGGCCAGAGCGGCCAGCGACGTGGTGATGCCGACCAGTTCGCCGCGCAGATTGACAAGTGCTCCGCCGCTGGTGCCTAGATTGAGCCGTGCGTCGAGCTGGATCAGCGTGCCGAAATGGTGCAGCGTTTCTTCGCCGCGCCGCTGCCCTTCGAGCGCCGCCTTGCGCGACAGGTTGGCGACGATCCCCCAACTGGCACTCGCGGACCCGTCCCCCGCGAGCGCGTACGGGTTGCCCAGCGCCACGACCAGTTGCCCCTTCTTCAACCTCGAGCCGTCACCCAGCTTGATCGGTTTCAAGTCATTGGCCGCGATCTTGAGCACCGCCAAATCGCTGCGTGGATCGGCGGCGCGGATGGCGGCGAGAAACGTGCGGCGGTCAGACAGATGGACTCGCAGTAGGAATTCGGTCTCGCCCGCGCGCCCTTCGACCGGGCCGCCAGCGACCACATGCAGGTTGGTCACGATCAACCCGTCAGTCCCGACAACGATCCCGGCTCCCCAGTCGGCACCCAGATTGTCCGGTTCATCGGCCACGGGTTCGGGAATCTCGACCGGCGGAAAGCGATTGAATCCCCCCGGCCTCACCCGTGCCAAATTGCCTCGCGCTCGCTCGCGGCGGATGGCCACGACCGACGGTTCGGCTTGTTCGATCGCCTTGACGAACGCCTCTTCGATGGCCGCGACGGAAGCGAGACCGCTTGGTTCCTGCGCGTGGATTGGCTCGACAGGAATTCCGGAGACAAGCGAGAACCAAAACACGGCGAACAGCCGGATTGGGATTTGAAGTGGAGGCAATGAAGACGACATGGCATTCATTCGCCGTAGGGTGGGACCAGCGCAGCGCAGGCCCACCAAATTCCGTGTTGGTGGTGGGTCTGCGCTGCGCTGGTCCCACCCTACGGGTTGCGTGGCAGGCAATCACGCCTCACTTTTGACCGCTCCCCATTCGGCGGGGTTGTGGCCGCGCTTGGTCAGAATCTTGTCGATCAGTTCGCGGAGCAGGTTGGGGTTTTCTTTCAGGAACACGCGGGCCTTGTCGCGGCCCTGGCCGAGTTTCACGTCGCCGTAGGACAACCAACTGCCCACGCGATCGAGGATTTTGTCTTCGACGCCGAGGTCGATCACGTCCCCTTCGAGGCTGATGCCGCTGGCACCGATCATGTCGAATTCGGCCTGGCGGAACGGCGGGGCGACCTTGTTCTTGACCACCTTGGCCCGCATGCGAATGCCGATGGCGACTTCGCCTTCCTTCAGGGTTTCGATGCGGCGGACATCGATGCGTACCGAGCTGTAAAACTTGAGTGCCCGCCCGCCGGGAGTCGTCTCTGGGCTGCCGAACATCACGCCGATTTTTTCGCGAATCTGGTTGATGAAGATCACGCACGTCTTGGACTTGGAGATGCACCCAGTGAGTTTGCGCATGGCCTGGCTCATCATGCGGGCCTGCAAGCCGACGTGCGAATCGCCAATGTCGCCGTCCAATTCCGCCTTGGGCACGAGGGCCGCGACCGAGTCGACGATGATGCAGTCCACCGCGTTCGACTTGATGAGCATCTCGGCGATTTGCAACGCTTCTTCACCGTACGACGGCTGGCTGACGAGCAGCGATTCCAAATCCACGCCGAGCCGCTTCGCCCACGCCGGGTCAAGCGCGTGTTCCGCGTCGATGAACGCCGCGATGCCGCCGGCGCGCTGGGCGTTCGCGAGGATGTGCAGAGCGAGGGTCGTCTTGCCGCTCGATTCCGGCCCGAACAATTCGATGATTCTTCCGCGTGGAACGCCCTTGCCGCCGAGCGCGATATCCAGCGACAACGCTCCGGTGGTGATCCCCTCGACCGCGGCGATCCCGCCGTCGGTCAACCGCATGATCGCCCCCTTGCCGAACGATTTCTCGATCTGGCCGAGTGCGTTAACGAGCAGTGCCGAGTCGCCGTTTTCGTCGGATGTGGCGGCCTTGGCCGGCTTGGTTTTGACGTTCATACGCATCTCCTTCGCGGGCATTCTCGATGGGGAAATCCAATGGCGGGCACTGTAGCAATCTTTCCCGGCAGGACAAGTTGGGGCGGTCAAGAGAATGACCAATGCCCAAATCCCAATGCCCAAGGAAACTCCAAACCTCAATGTCCAAGCCTAATTTTGGACATTGGAATTTGAGCCTTGGACATTCCTTGGTCATTGGGATTTGGGACTTGGGATTTCCGCTTCCCGGTCCTGCTCCAGCAGCAGGCACAGATACGACCGGCGTTCGGGGTTCGCGAGGCCAAGGGTGCGAGCGAAGTTCAGGATTGCGTCGCGAGCCGGTTCGCGCGTGGAATCGTCGGCGAGCGTTTCGATTTCGACGAAGAGACCGAGCGTGGCGACATCGTCCAGCGCGATTTCCAATTCGCGGCCTTCGAACACGAGATGGAATGGGACTCGGGTCTTGCGGACATCGCGAACCGGACGGAAGCCGAGCAGTTGCAGGAGTTCGCTGTAGCCGTCGATCGTTGCCTGGCCGTCCGGCAACGGCAGTTCCAATTCGCGTCGCATCTTGGTCTGCTTGTCGATCACCGGGCCTTTGTAGGTGACGACGTTTTGCTCGCCGATTTGGCGCAGGCGGAACGCTTCGTCGGTTTGCGCGAAGTCTCGCGAGGGGTGCGCGAAGTAGAGGTCGCGCTGTTCGACACTCGGTCCCGGGATGGCCCCGCACGCGATCAACCGCGACAGGATGTCGTCGGCCGCGACGTTTCCAGAGAGCGGGAACTTTAGTTCGACTTCGTAGATCATGAGTGACGTTGATGGTTGGATGCCAAAACATGAAACGGCAGTCGGCAGAGACTCGGCGCCCCTCACCCCGGTCCTCTCCCCCAAAGGGGAGAGGGAGGAGTCGGTCAGGCGGGGTAATCGTGAGCGATCGCCGCGAGCTGTTCCCAAGTGTAGAGTCCGGTGTTGTGGCCGTCCGACCACGCGAATTTCAAGGCGTAGTTGCCGCTGAAGGTCATTTCGGTGGGACGCACATCATTGGGGATCTTGTCCGGGTCGATCAAGCGTTGTCCGCTCCATTCCTCGATGCACGAGGCGCACGGACATTCGCAACGCAACACTTTGAACGGAATCCGTGACGTCGTGGCGGGCGAACCCGGCCACTGCAATTCCAGGATGCCAGCGTCGCGCAGCGCACGGATCGCGATCGGTGGTTGAGCCATGTTCTGTTTCCCAAAAGCACGACAGCGAATCTCGATGCCCACCGACGGGGCCGGTTGGCCGGGGGCGGATGCTATCAGAATCGGGGAGGGTGGATAAGGTGCCGGAGCGGGTCGGCAGGCGGATTACTCCGTGACACGAAACTCCGGTCACGGAGTGACCGGTCTCCTTGCGATCAGGGCACCGCGAGCAATTCGGCGATCTTGGCGAGCAGCGTTGACGGGCGATACGGCTTGGGCAGGAAGCTGGCTCGGCGGTCATCTTCCAATCCGGCCAGCGCTTCGTCCTGGAGTTGTCCACTGGTGAACAGGACGCGGATGTCAGGCTGCACACGGCGCAGCAGCGGGAACACATTCCGCCCCCCCATCCGCGGCATGGACATGTCCAGCAAGACGAGGGAAATCCGATCGTGATGTTGTTCGAAAACGGGAATGGCGTCGGCACCGTCGTCGGCCGTAAGCACGTCGTAACCGCTCTTCTCCAGCATGCCGCGTGCGGCTGTTTGAACAAGTTTCTGATCTTCGACCACGAGAATCGTGCCTTGTCCGCGGGCATTCGTCGTTGAGACCGACGGACTGGCGGACTGCTCGGCGGAACCCGATCCGACCGGAAACAGGCAGCGGAAGACCGAGCCTTCCCCCGGCTGGCTCTGAACGGAGATGGCTCCGTGATGGCCGCGAATGATCCCCAGCACTGCCGCCAAGCCCAACCCACAGCGTTCGGACTTCGTCGTGTAAAACGGGTCGAAGACGCGAATCCGCGTGGCCTCGTCCATGCCGGCTCCGGTGTCCGCGACTTCCAGACACACGTGCGTTCCCTCGGTCAAACCATCAGGAGGGAAACACTGCGAGAGCAACGTCTGGTTCACCGGTTGTAAATGGGTTCGCACGAGAATTCGCCCCATCTTGTCACCGATGGCCTCAGCCGCATTGGCGATCAGATTCATCACCACCTGCTTGATTTGCGTGGCATCACCCAAGATGGTTGGCAGGGCTCGGTCGAACTCGTACTTCAGTTGCACCTTTTTCGAAACCGAGACGGCCAGCAGCGACGCCATTTCTTCGACGAGCCGATTCACATTCAAAGGTTGCTCGTGGAAATTTGTCTTTCCGGCGTAGGCCATCATCTGGCTGGTCAAATCCGCGGCCTGCTGCGCGGCGGTGTTCACGTGATCGAGATGCAGGTGGACCGATGAGTCGACGTCGAGTTCGCCTTTTGCCAGGTCGGTATGAGCAATGATGGCGCCCAGCAGATTATTGAAGTCGTGTGAAATGCCTCCAGCCAGCGAGCCCAGGCTCTCCAGTCTTTGCGATTGCTGCATTCGGGCATCGAACTGCCGCCGGATTTCCTCGGCACGCAACCGAGCAGTGACGTCCCAGAAGATCCCTTGAATGCCGATCGCAACTCCCCGCGAATCGCGCAGCGGCGTCTTGACCACTTGTACGTAACCAAGGTCCCCCTGTTTTGTGCGGTGTTCTTCGGTGGCTTCGAACGTCTTGCCCGTCCGGATGACAAAACTGTCGTCCGCCTGATATTTCCGGGCGAGTGATTGTGGAAAGAAATCGAGATCGGTTCGCCCGATGATCTCGTCCAGAGGTTTTCCAATTGCCTCGCAAAACAGCCGGTTGGCGAAGATGAATCGGCCGTGGAGATCCTTGCGGAAGATGTGCTGTGGAATGTTGTCGACCAGCGACTGATACAGGGCTTCCGACATCCGCAAGGCCGATTCAGTCGCCTGTCGTTCGAGTTCCGCGGCGACGCGAACCGCCAGCACTTGCAGTGCACGAATGGCTGGCGTCGGCTGCACAATGGGACGGTGACTCAACAATGCGATGATTCCCATCTGCTCGCTCCCCGACCCGTGGATCGCGATGCCGATGTACCCCTCGACCTGCATCTCGGCCAGCGTTCGGTCCCGAGGAAAGGCTCGTTGAACTCCGCGATCGAAGACGCAGATCTTCTCACTCAGCGTCTTTTCGCACGGCGTGCCGACGAGGTCGTAGTCGATATTCTCCACCAGTCGATCGGGAGATGCGATGGCGATCGTTCGGATGCGTTGCGGGGTTCCCGGCAGGAGCGATCCAACGACCGCGTAATCCATTCCCGTCAATTCGACCAGATGCTTGACGACCTCTTGAAAGAACTCCCGGCCAGTTTTCAGCGACAATTCTTCGGCACACCAGCGCAGCAGGAGTTCCTGTTGCTTTTGTTCGGTGACATCCCTGGCGACCACGGTGACGCCGGAGTTGCTGCTTCCCGACAGAATCGGCGAGACAGACAACAACCAAAACAACGTCTGACCAGTCAGCGTCAGTTGATGTTCCAAGTCGAAGGTCTCGCCCTTCAAGGCCCGACTGTAAACCCACTGCCAGAAGCGGTGCTCTGCGAAGTCTTGCTCGGGATTGTACAAGTTGGCCAGTGGCATCCCGCGATGGGGACGCGGTATCCCACTGTGCTTACAGAAATCCGCATACGCACGATTGAAGGCCAGAAGCGAATGCTGGTCATCGACGGCCCAGACACAGTCGGACGAATTCTCCAAAACCGCAGCCAGGCGAGATTCCCACTCACTGCGGACCACCTCCGACCGGTCGCGTTCGATCGCAATCTGCGCCAGGTGGCAGGCGCGTTCCAGCAGTTGCTCCTCGGTGGGTGTGGGACCGCGCGGTTCGGAAGCGTACATTGCAAACGTGCCCAACACGCTGCCATCTGCCGCGAGTAGCGGAGTCGACCAACAGGCCTGCCAGCCGCAACATTTCGCGACTTCGCGAAGTTCCTCCCAGCGGAAATCGCTGTCGATGCTCGTCGTGAACACTTTGGATTTGGTTTGGACGGCGGCACTGCACGATCCGTTCTGCGACCGCACTGGAAGGCCATCCAAGACTCGGAGGACCGCTGCATCCAAGCCGGCGGACGAGGCCACATGCAACGTGCTGGACTGCGGATCGAATCGCATCACGGAGCACGACTTCCCGCCCGCCTGGGTGGAGATGATGCGCGTCAGCAGATCGAGCACGTCCCGCAAGGCATGTCCCTGCGCGATCGCCTCCAACACTTGCTTGCTTGCCGTCAGGAGGCGTTCCGAGCCGACGCGCTGTGTGGCATCAGCACACACTCCCGCGACTCCCACG
The DNA here is from genome assembly GCA_016235885.1 of Planctomycetales bacterium. Taxonomy (GTDB): domain Bacteria; phylum Planctomycetota; class Planctomycetia; order Planctomycetales; family Planctomycetaceae; genus JACRIH01. The sequence continues at coordinate 11,898 of JACRIH010000218.1, forward strand.
ATGGCTCCCGAATCATCCCGCAACGGCGCCAACCGCGTGTGGAGGATCATCCCTTTCCAGTCCAAGACGTAGTCCACCGTCTCGCCCCGCAGCGCCCGGCGGTGCATCGTGATCGGCAGGAAGGACTCGTCCCGTGTGTCGAGGTATTCGTACAGTGTTTTCCCGACGAGTTCGTTCTGTTCCAGATTCAAGTCTCGCAGTCCTGTGCCTCGCGACGACGTGATTCGCAGGTTGCGATCGACCGTCCAGACGGCGGCGTTGGCTTGCTCGGCCAGCAGTTGCAACCACTGCCACGACAACTCTGCGGAGGGGGGGGCCGCGAGCGAATGATCGTCCATGATGAACTCCGAGGTTGTATCCTGTGGTGGTTTCGACGGGCGGTCCCTGCAGAACACACCACACCCGACGCCGATCCACGAAACCTCCCGCAATTCTCTCGCACGAATTCGCTGGGTCCGTGCCAACGATTTCCGTTCCCCAGCAAGGCGGGACTGTCGCACATTGGTTCCACCCGGTCAACGGAATTTGCCGCTCATCGACCGGCCGCAGTTGACCTGCGTGGCGATACCAACCCGAAGCGTGAGCGAGGGACTTAAGCAACAAAGCCGTAGCCGAAGTCGTAAGGCTTCGGTCCGAACAAAAAATGTTGGCCACGGATGAAACACGGATTTTGAGTGAGTGGATTTGTCCGTGTTTCATCCGTGGCCAAGTCGTTTTTTCAATGGTGGTGATCGTGGTCGTGCCCGTGATCATGGCCGTGATCGTGCGAGTGGTCATGGCTGTGGTCATGACCTTGCTCGCTGTGATCGTGGTCATGACCGCCATCGTGACCGTCGTCATGGTCGTGCGATTCGCCCGCCGACTCCATGCTCGCGGCGAAGGCGGTTTCGGTGGCGTGATAGACCTCGTGGAGTGTGACGTTGTACTGGCCGGCTGCGGCCGCGCAGGAATCGAATTCGGGCGTGAAGACCAGATCGTCGTTGTTCCGCCAGCCCATCTTCCCCCTGATCCAGCCGAAGTCGGTCTCCACTTCGCATGCCTCGCGCTCGCGTTTTGACCGCTCGACCAGATGCCGACGGATGCCGAAGGTTTGCGTCTCGTCGAACAGAATCGTTTCCAGCTTTTCGCGGTCGGCAATCAGGCAGATCACGCTCAGCAGCACGCCGGGGCGATCCTTTTTCATTTGGATCGGCACGGAGAACACGTCGAGTGCTCCGGCGCTGAGCAGTTTCTGTTTCGTGTAGCCGATCACTTCGCCGGTCACGTCGTCCAAGTTGGTTTCGAGGACGAACACCTGGTCGGTGTAAGGCGACGCCTCCTTCGCAGTGCCGACGAACAACCGCAGGATGTTGGCGCGATCGCGAAAATCTTTCGTGCCGGCTCCCAGGCCGATCGCTTCGATGGTCAGTTCGGGGAGCGGGCCGAAGCGATCAACGAGTGTGGCGACGATCGCGGCACCGGTCGGCGTGGTGAGTTCCGCGTCGAGCGGCACGTCGCGGAGCGGCACGCCCTTCAACATCTCGGCCGTGGCCGGAGCCGGCACCGGGCAGATTCCGTGGGCGATCTTCACCTGCCCGCGTCCGGTCGGAACCGGACTGCACACCACCTGCTCGACGCCGAGCAAGTCGAAGCCGATCGCCACGCCCACGATGTCCACGATTGAGTCGATGGCACCGACTTCGTGGAAATGGACTTGATCGACGGTCGTGCCGTGAACGCGGGCTTCGGCTTCGGCGACCGCACGGAACATTCGCATCGCCGTGTCGCGCTGCTTGACGGTCAACTTGTCCGCCCGCACAATGATCGCCTCGATGTCCCGCAGGCCGCGATGGGCATGCTGCTCGGGATGCTCGACGCGAACGTACGTGGCTCGAAATCCGCAACGTTGCACGGTGTTCACGGTCAGCGAGACACCGGGCAGCCCGAGCGAATCAATTCCGGCGCGGATGGCTGCTCCATCCACACCGGCATCAATCAACGCGGCCAAAGTCATGTCCCCGGCAATCCCGGTGGCACAGTCGAGGTAGGCAATTCGCACGGTGGGGCCTTTGATTTTAGATTTCAAGTTTTAGATTTCAGATGAACGTAGCCGTCACACTCCGCGTGACGAGCCGAATGGCAACACGACGCCCGATCTAAACTCGGCTCATCACGCGGAGCGTGATGGCTACGTAAAAAAGAGGTCGCCGCATGGCACAGCAAATCTTACTCGTTGGCTTGGGCGGATGCATCGGATCGGTGGCGAGGTATCTCGTTTCGACGTGGGTGCAGTCGCGGAGTGCGAGCCTGTTTCCGTTCGGCACGCTGGCCGTCAACATGCTGGGCTGCCTGCTGATCGGTGCCCTGATGGCCTGGTTGGCGAGCGCAGGCCTCGTTGTGCGCGGGTCTCCCGACCCCGCACTTGAGGCTGACCGCAGGTCTCCTTCAGACGTCGATCGTGCTGACCCCGAAGGAGACCTTCGGTCGTCCGGCGGTGGCTCGGTCAGGAGACCGACCACAACTCTGAACCTGCGGTTGCTGCTGGTGACCGGCGTGCTGGGCGGCTTCACAACGTTCTCGGCCTTCGGCTACGAGACGCTGGCACTCGCGATGATCGAACGCCAGCCGTGGCTGGCTCTGGCGAACGTGGCCGCCGAAGTCGTGCTCGGCCTGGTCGCCGCGTGGGCGGGGTGGTGGGTGGCGAGCAATTGGTGAGGTCACCCTACTCGCTCACTTTCACACTTGGAACAGCGCCCACAAAGCGACGATGGCAAACGGGATGAACCCGATCCCAATCGCGATTCCGAGTCGGGCGGCGACACGCGGCAACGCAGATTCGAGCCAGCGCGGAGTGGCAATGGCCCAGATCAGCCCGACGACCGAGAACGTGAAAAATGCGAGAGCAACTTCCACGATGACCAACCGAACCCAACGATCGGGATTCTGGCGGTTTTGAACAAACAACATTGCAAAGAGAAATGCTCCGCTGATTGGTCCGAACAACAGGGCAATCAATGCCAATGCGATCCGACCGAGGACGTCGCGTGGAAAGAGCTTTTCCCATTGTGGCGGAGTAGGGTCGTGAGGATTCTCCATGCGTTCCTCGTCTTGAGTGAGATGCGAGCCACTCTGTTGGTGCGTTGTAGAGCGCTCTGCACCCTCACCCCGGCCTTCTCCCCCGGTGGGGAGAGTGTGCGTACCGTCGTCCGCGATTTCGTCACGCCATCATCCGCAAAAAATCGCCGAACAGATAATGGCTGTCGTGGGGGCCGGCGGAGGCTTCGGGGTGGTATTGGACGCTGAACGCGGGGACGTCGCGCAGGCGGATGCCTTCCACGGTTTGGTCGTTCAGGTTGATGTGCGTGACTTCGACGTTTTTGGGAAGCGACTGGGCGTCGAGGGCGAAGCCGTGGTTTTGCGTGGTGATTTCCACGCGGCCCGTGCGATGGTTGAGCACCGGTTGATTCGCGCCGCGGTGGCCGAATTTCAGCTTGTAGATTTCGCATCCCGCAGCCAGGCCGAGCAACTGCTGGCCGAGGCAGATGCCGAACACGGGAGTCTTGCCGAGCAGACCGCGAATCGTGTTGATGGCGTAGTCGAGCGGGCGCGGATCGCCGGGGCCGTTGGAAAGGAACACGCCGTCGGGCTTGTGCGACAACACTTGCTCGGTGGTGGCCGTGCCGGGAACGACGGTCACGCGGCAACCCA
>JACRIH010000216.1 GCA_016235885.1 Planctomycetales bacterium
CCCACAACTCCTGCTGCTCCTGCGGTCGTCGTCCCAGCATGTTCCCTCCCTGTTCTGCACATCGACTCGATGGTCCTTGTGATCCACGCCCCACGGCGACAGAATAACACCCCTGTCAAGGGACCGTTTTTCGACGGGCTGTTAGGCCTTTCATTCCGCTTGTCGTCCTTGGCATCTATGGGGCCTGCGTTGGCGGGGCTGTTTCGTTCCTGAGTCGACGATACCCGAGGCTCAGCCTACTACCCGCATTGACGTCACCAGGAGTCGCCGCAATTTCTGCGCTGCTTATTTATGCAGTCTGGCTCGTTGTTGATGGGAGTGCATTTGCCCAACCTGCCAACGCCTCGAGACGAGTAGTCAGAGCGCTGGGAGCTATCTTGCTGCTTTCTCCCGGTGCCCTATTCTTCTCTGGGATACCGGCAGTTCTCGGAAGTGTGGCAACATCCCGATTGCTTTCTGTCATTGGCCCAGACCGTTGCTCTCAACCTAACCCTTGATCGCGAGTTTTGGACCAACGGATACCAGGCCTCCCTTGGAGACACAACCATGACCTCCGCCCGCGTCGCGGCAGTTGCTTCCCTGTTGTCGTTGCTGATCAGTTCCACAACCGTCGCGGACGATCTCGTTCCGCCGACCGAAGTCCGGTTGGTCTATTCCAATGGCAAGCACAACGCGTTCACCGCGCTGGCTCGATTTCGCGGTGCGCTCTGGCTGGACTTCCGATCTGCCAAGGAACACAACTCGGCCGACGGAGACATCGTCGTATTGAAATCGACCGACGCCGACGCGAGGACGTGGACCGAAGCGTTTCGGCTGAACGCAGCTCCCGACGACCGCGACCCGCAAATGGTCGCTACCGATCAGCGGCTGTTTCTATACGACCCAGCCATGACCGGGCCGGAACTGACGACCTATGTTGTGTCCACGACCGACGGTGAAACCTGGTCCCAGCCCGAACCGGTTTACCTGCCGAAATTCATCCTGTGGAAACCGTTCGTCCACGACGGAAAGTTCTACTCGTCGGCCCACAAGAAGGATGAAGTCAGCGGCGGCAAGGGACGCGAAGTCCATTTCGTGACGTCCGCCGACGGGATCACGTGGGATAAACTCTCCACGATCCGCGCCGGCAATTGGGAGAGTGAAACGACGGTGTACCTCGATCCGAAACATCATGCGACCGCGTTCCTCCGCCAGAAGTACGGCAGCCCGCCCGCTCAGATTCTCGAAGCCGACCCACCGTACGCCGAGTGGAAGGCCCGGCCCGCCGACGTCGGCCACTTTTCGGGACACAGCGTCCATACGTTTCGTGGTGTGACGTACCTGATGAGCCGCACGATGGACTATTCGAAAAAGCCGGTCGGCACCGGGTCGACGATCTACACGTTCGCCGGCAACAAGCTGACTCCCTACTGCCAGCTTCCGGCCGGCGGCGACTGCGCGTACCTCGAAGCCGTCGAGAGCGGCAACAATATGCTCGTCAGTTATTATTCGTCCCACGAGGGAGCCACCAACATTTATCTCGCCGTGGTGCCACTCCAGCGTTGAGACGACGGCCGGGCCGCGTGTGAGATTGCGAAACCTCACGGTTCTCCGTGAGCCGTTTTCGGAAGCTTTTCTTGCCAGCCGCGAAATTTTTTCAGAAAACACTGATTGACATGTCGGGACATTCCGATATATTTGCTGTCGAGGATTCAAGACATGGCCACCAAAACGAAATCCATCAAAACGACGAAGAGCAATTCTGCTCCGAAACTCACGGAGTTGAAGGCCTTGGAGCAGGCGGCGGAATGCCTGCGGACACTGGCACATCCGCATCGCTTGCGGATCGTCCAGATGCTGTTGCAGGGGCAATTCACCGTCGGCGAACTGGCTGACGCGTGCGAAATCCCGAGCCACATGGCATCGGAGCACCTGCGGCTCATGCAGCGCTGTGGGTTCCTCGCCGCCGAAAAAGATGGTCGCCGCACGTACTACACCGTCGCCGAACCGCATTTGGAAAACATTCTGGGTTGCATTGAAGACCGGTTTGGTTGCGGCGCGGGCTGAGCAGTTTTTTTTAACCAAACGAATCGTAAACTCGCGACATATCGAACAATCTGGTCGCTGGCCATCGCCTGGCAGCCTCAAGACAGAACGGAGACCAAGTCATGATTGAAACGATGACGCCTCAGAAGCTGGCCGAACTTCGACGGAGCGGCCAGCCGGTGGACCTGATTGATGTGCGGACGCCTGTCGAGTTCCGCGAAGTGCATGTCGAGTTTGCTCGCAACATGCCGCTGGGCCAGTTCGCCCCGCAAGCGGTGTTGGCCAGCCGCCACGGTCGCGACGCCGAACCGCTGTACGTGATCTGCCGGTCGGGCAACCGAGCCAGGCAGGCGTGCGAACAACTCGCGGCGGCGGGGACGGTGCGCGTGATCAATATCGAGGGGGGAACGCTGGCGTGGGACGCGGCCGGCCTGCCCGTGGTTCGCGGTCGCAAGGCGATCTCGCTCGAACGGCAGGTCCGAATCGCGGCCGGTTCGCTGGTGCTTTTGGGGTCCGGACTTGGTGCGTTCGTTCACCCGGCGTGGATCGGCTTGGCGGCGTTCGTCGGAGCCGGACTGCTGTTCGCCGGCATCACCGACACGTGTGGCATGGGGATGCTGCTCGCCAGAATGCCGTGGAATCAGGTGGCCGACGCCACAACCAAACCGGCGGAACAGAACGTCTGCTGCGCGACTGGCCGCTCTGACAAGAGTTGACGGGCACTCGCTCGTGATTACACGACAAACACACCACAACGGGAGACGATGGCATGTTGTTGCATCAACGCTTCATTCCGGGACTGGCGATTGCTTCCTATTTAGTGGGCGATGAACGGACGGGCGATGCCGCCGTGATCGATCCAACACGCGACGTGGAAGACTATCTGACGTTCGCCAAGGACAACGACCTCCATATCCGCCACATTCTGGAGACACACGTTCACGCCGACTTCGTCAGCGGCGCGAGAGAGTTGAAGGCTCGGCTGAAGGACCAGCCGGTGATTCACTCTTCGGGCATGGGCGGGGCCGAGTGGACTCCCCCGTATGCCGACCATGTCGCCAGGGACGGCGACGAAGTGCAGGTCGGATCGATGCGGCTCAAGACCGTCCACACTCCCGGCCACACGCCGGAGCATGTGTCGTGGGCGTTGTACGACGACACTCGCAGCAAGGAGACGCCGTGGATGCTCTTCACCGGCGATTTTCTGTTCGTCGGCGATGTGGGTCGTCCGGACTTGCTGGGTGCCGAGGCTCAGCGGCAACTGGCTCACCAACTCTATCAGAGTGTATTTGACCGGCTCCCCGCCGTACCGGATATCACCGAGATTTTTCCGGCGCACGGTGCGGGGTCGCTGTGCGGCAAGGCGATCAGCTCGCGCCGGTCGTCCACGGTCGGCTTCGAGCGACAGTTCAATTCGGTGCTGAAACACAAGTCGGAAGAACAGTGGATTCGCGACTTGATGTCCAACATGCCGCTGGCCCCGCCGTATTTCCGCCGGATGAAGAAGGTGAACCAGGTCGGTCCGAAGATCCTGGGACAGGAACTCCCTGGCCTGCGACGCTGGAGCGTCAACGAAGTCCACGACCGCGTGTGCGACAAATGCCTGATTCTCGACGTGCGATCGAAAGAAGCGTTCGCGGCGGCGCACATTCCCGATGCCATCAACATCCCGTTCGGACATCAACTGCCGACTTGGGCGGGCTGGGTTCTGCCGTACGATCGCCCGATCCAGCTTATCGTCGATCACGCGGCCCAAGTTCCCGAAGTCGTGACGCACTTGATTCGTGTCGGCTTCGATGAGATTCAAGGCTATGTCCAGGGAGGAATTGATGGCTGGGAGACGAGCGGCTATCCGCTGGCCATGCTCGACACGATGTCCGTGCATCAGTTGCGTGACCAACTCACACAGGGGGCCGATCGCGTGACGGTGCTCGATGTGCGGACCGAAAACGAATGGAACGCCGGGCACATCGACGGAGCCATCCACATTCACGGCGGCAAGCTCCAAGAGCGATTCGCGGACGTAACGCACAGCAAGCCAGTCGCCGTCATTTGTGGTTCCGGCTACCGAGCCTCCATCGCGGCTTCCTTCCTCCAGCGAGAAGGCTATGCCGACGTGACCAACATCGTCGGGGGGATGTCGGCCTGGAAAGCGGCGGGACTGCCGATGACGAACTGCGCCGGACCTGTTTGCAACAAGTAACGAGCAAATGCCGAGTGTTTTACAAGGAGCAACAACAATGAGAGAGGCCCTGTTCGTTGTCGGATTCCTCGTGTTTTGGATCACCCTCTACCGCTGGATTCTGCCACGGTTCGGTGTGCAGACCTGAATGAGCGGCACCTGCACGCGAGTTCCGCGTACCCAACAAATCGAACCACGCAACACGACGGACAAGGTGGCCCACGACTCCCAGTCCCTTCACGAACAGACTGATGCAGGATGACAACAACATCGACTGTGGATCACCAGGGGAGGTCGGCCATTAGCAACACTTATCGCAGGTGGGCTGGGTGGGGTGTGAAGGCCGTTGCAGTTGTGGCCGCGATCAGCGGGACCGCTTACTGGGTCAGATTCTCGCCGATTCAGGTTCGTCAGCATCAGGTCGCGCGCGGCGCACTTCGGGCCGAAGTGATGGGGACCGGGACGTTGGAGGCACGCGTCAAGGCGTCGATCACTCCGAAGATCTCTGGCCGAGTCCGCATGATCGCTGTGGATCAGGGAGACGTGGTGTCCAGCGGAAAAGTGCTGGTCACGCTCGACGATGAGGAACTCCAGCAGCAGGTTGAGATCGCTCAGGCCAATTTGGAAACAGCGCAGGCGGCGATTGATCGACTGAAGTCGGATGAGGTGCGGGCCGCTGCGACTCTGACCTCCGCGAAAAGCGAACATCATCGGGTTGAGCAGCTCGCCGCAAAGAAGGTCATCTCGCAGTCGGACATTGACAAGTCGGCGGAAGCGCTGGCGGTTGCCGAGGCTGGCGTGGACCGCGCGAAATTCGCCGTCGTCGAGGGCCGGAAGCAACTCGTCGCGGCCGAGAAAACAACGCAGTATCACCAAGCTCGACTGGCGGACACGCAGATCACCGCCCCCTTTGATGGGCTGATCGTGCGGCGACAACGCGATGCCGGCGATGTCGCCGTCCCCGGCAGTCCGATTTTGACTTTGATTTCGACCAAAGAACTTTGGATCAGCGCCTGGGTCGATGAAACAGAGATGTCGCGGCTCAAAGTGGATCAGCCCGCTCGCGTCGTGTTTCGTTCGGAGCCGGATCGCGAGTTTTGGGGAAGAGTCTTTCGTCTGGGTCGTGAAGCCGATCGCGAGACTCGAGAGTTCGTGGTGGATGTCCACGTTCTGGAACTGCCCGCGAACTGGGCCGTCGGCCAGCGAGCCGACGTGTACATCGAGACGGAGCGAAAGCCGGATGCCACGGTTCTTCCGCCTGCGTTCGTCGTGTGGCGAGACAACGCGCCCGGAGTCTTCATCAACGCCAACGGTGCCGCGGAATGGCGTCCCCTCGTTCTGGGATTGCGCCGGCACGACATGGTCGAGGTGGTTCGTGGCGTGGAACCTGGCGAGTTCGTCGTGATGCCTGTTGACGGACAATCCTCGCTGCGATCCGGTGGAAGGATTCACGTCCCATGAACCTGGCTCTGAAGGACATTCAGCACAATCTGGGTCGCTTCGTGCTGACCACGATTGGAGTCGGCATGTTGCTCATGGTGGTCATGGGCATGGCCGGGATTTATCGCGGAGTTGTCGAGGACGCGACGCTGCTGATAGATCGCATCGGTGCCGACCTGTGGATCGTCCAGCACGACACGCGCGGCCCATTCGCCGAGGTCTCTCGCGTGCCGACCAGCCTCGTGCATCGGGCGAGAGCGGTTCCGGGCGTCACGGACTCTCGCGAGTTCGTGTACCACACGATCCAGCGTGAGCGTGAAGGAAAACCCTTTCGGCTGGCCGTGCTGGGGCTGAGTTGGCCGGATGACAAGGGAAACTGGATACCACTGGTTGCCGGTCGGCCACTCGCCCAAAACCATTTCGAGATGATCGCCGATGTGTCGCTCGGCGTGCGGCTGGGCGAACGGCTGACGCTCGGCAAAGAGACGTATCGCGTCGTCGGCATCACACGCAACATGATCGGTTCCGGGGGAGACGGCATCGCGTTCTTCACGGCGGCCGACGCCGAGGCCATTCAATTCGATGCGTCCGGAGAGGCCGTACGTCTGGAACGGTCGGCCCGCACCAATCGCGGCCTGCGAAGTGAACTCGTGACGAAGCAGCCGGCCCTCATCGAGCAAGCCTCGAAGCCCTCCGGCGAGTTGCCCGCCATCGCCCGGCTTCAGATCAGCGCCGTCATGGTGCGTGTCGCGCACGGCACGAGCGCGGCGCAAGTGGCCACCACGATCTCCGGTTGGAGCGACGTTTCCGTTCACACTCGCGAGGAACAAGCCGAGTTCCTGCTGAAAGGCTCGGTGGACAAGGCCCGCCGACAACTCGGACTCTTTCGCGTTTTGCTGACGCTCATCGCCGCCATCATCATGGCGCTCATCCTCTACACGCTGACACTGGAGAAGATTCATTCGATCGCCCTGCTGCAACTGATCGGTGCTCGCAAACCGGTCATCCTGGGCCTGATCCTGCAACAAGCCCTGCTGCTCGGCTTCGGTGGCTACGCGATCGCTTATCTGTTGGGGCAGCAGATGTTTCCCCTGTTCCCCCGCCGCGTCATCGTCACCGGTGACGACCTGCTGCAATTGGCGGTCATTGTGCTGGCGATCTCGGTGGCCTCCAGCATCCTGGGAATCTGGAAGGCTCTACTGGTTCAGCCCAACGAGGCCCTGGGATGATCATGCGCGATTCGCCAGCCATCGAAGCGATCGACCTGACCAAGGTGTACGGCCAAGGCAACACCGAAGTCGTCGCCATGCGGAATGCGTCGATGACTGTGCGACACGGCGAGGTCGTCGCGTTGTTGGGGCCGAGCGGTTCGGGGAAATCGACCTTCCTGACCGCCGTGGGACTCATCAATCCACCGACATCCGGACAGATTCACATCGGCGGACACTTCGTGTTGGACGGTTCTCACGCGCGGACGAATCTGACCGCATTCCGTCGGCGGCATGTCGGCTTCGTCTTTCAAAAGTCGAATCTGATTCCGTTCCTGAATGCCCGCGAGAATGTGCAGATCGCGTTGGAATTGAACGACGCCAGTCCGCGAGCCGCCCGACGGCGAGCGCTCGAACTGCTGGACAATCTGGGAGTGCAGGACCGCTCCGAGCATCTGCCGACAATGCTCTCCGGCGGTCAGCAGCAGCGCGTCGCAGTGGCCCGTGCGCTGGCCAACCAGCCCAGCATCCTGCTGGCCGACGAACCGACCGCCGCGCTCGACAGCGTCACCGGCCGACAAGTCATGGAACTGTTCGCGCGAGTCGCCCACGAACATGGCACCGGCGTGATCGTCGTCACACACGATCAACGTGCTCTGAGTGTGTTCGACACCATTTACGAGATGGAAGACGGCGTCCTGAGTCGTCAATTGAAAGAAACTGTTGTATGACTGGCCCAACGAAACGACCTGCGAGAAGACCAAAGGAGCCCTCTCCATGCTCTGGCTGAGTGTGATCTTCGGCACTTTGGTCGGCCTTTCGCTCGGCCTGACTGGCGGCGGCGGAGCGATTTTCGCAGTGCCACTGTTGGTGTATGGCCTGGGCTTGGAACCGCGAGCCGCCGTTGGCGTGTCACTCGTTTCCGTGGGGGTGACGGCGCTGGTCGGATTCGTCCAGCGTTGGCGAATGGGTCAAGTGGAATTGCCGACCGGCTTGCTGTTCGCCGGGGCGGGCATGGTCGGTGCGCCGGCGGGAGCCTGGCTGGCCGGACAGATTCCCGAGAAGTTCTTGCTTGTATTGTTCGCGATTTTGATGGGCGTGGTCGCCGCGCGGATGTGGCCATCGGCATCGCAGTCGGAAGAGTTGTCCGGAACCGTCAACTGGGATGACGATCGGGCCGCGACCTGTCAGCGCGACGCATCCGGAAGTCTGCGGCTGACGTCTCACTGTGCGAGACTGCTCGTTGTGATTGGCATTGCGGCGGGCGTGCTGTCCGGGCTGTTCGGTGTTGGCGGCGGATTCATCATCGTGCCGTCTTTGGTGCTCTTCAGCCGAATGCCGATCCGTCGAGCCATCGGCACCTCCTTGTTGGTGATCACGCTGATCAGCGTTTCCGGCGTGGCAAGTCACCTTTTCGCCGGCCGGTCAGTTCCAGTGGAAGCGGCGGCCCTGTTTTCGATCGGAGGCACGATCGGAATGTTGATCGGAAACCGACTCAGCCGCCGTCTGGCCGGGGCGACATTACAACGGGGGTTTGCGTTGGTAATCGTCTTGGTGGCGCTGTTTGTCTTGCTTCGGCCGATGGCATAATCTCGGCGGAAGGTAGTGCATGACGGCAATTCGGCCGAGGTCACGGTAGCCCGAGCCCTTGTGGCTCGGCAGATTCTTGCGTTTTGGCGTATCATCCAAGCCAAAAGTCTTGGGCGACAGGGTTCGGGAAATGCTGCCATCGACTTTCACGGGGCGACTCGTATGCAGGCGTTTCGCCCCGTTTGACGCGAACGCACGGCCTTGAAAACATCTCGTTCGCCACTATACTCACTCCCTTCGCTCGCCGGAGGTTACGGCGGAGCGCGAGTTTTTTTGACGAGGAACGATCATCATGGCGATGCGGTGTGACGTGTGTGGCAAGGAACCGATGACCGGCAACAAGGTCGAACGACGCGGCAAGGCCAAGTATCTTGGCGGAAACGGTCGCAAGACGACCGGCATCACGCGCCGGCAGTGGCTGCCGAACTTGCAGAAGATCAAAGTGCAAGAGGGGGGCACGGTCCTGTCGCGAAAAGTCTGTGTGCAGTGCATCCGCAGCGGCAAGATCGTCAAGGCGATCGTCCGCAAGCCGTTCACGATCACCGCCGCTGCTGCAGTGACCGTCGCGGCGAAATGAGGGAGGATCGGATGGCCACGCAACTGACTCGTGCCGACGTCCAAAAGGTGGCCCTGCTCGGTCGGCTCAAGCTTTCCGACGCCGAGTTGGAAGCGTACACGCAGTCGCTCGGGAACATCATCGGATACGTCGAGCGGCTCAACGAGGTGAACACCGACGATGTCGAACCCATGGTTCACGCGGTCGAATTGAGCAACGTCTTCCGCGCCGATGAAGTTCGCCCGTCGCTGCCTCGCGCTGACGCACTCGCCAACGCCCCCAAGTCAGAACGCGGCTTCTTCCTCGTGCCGCAAATTCTGGACGAACGGTAGTGTAGCCGGCTCTCGGCGAGAGCCGTTCGCCGCTCTCGGCGAGAGCGGGCTACCCTGAAGACAGCGAATTTTTTCTGACCTCTGACCGTAGTCCGGA
>JACRIH010000219.1 GCA_016235885.1 Planctomycetales bacterium
CAACAGCTCGACGAGCTGTCGCCGGTCATTCAGGAACAGATTCGAAGGTTCCTCTACATCGACATCGTGTCTGGAAACTACATCCTCTGTCGTGACGATGCGAAATTCATGAATCATGCCGATTCACCCAACACGACTACTCAGGGTGAACAGACGATGGCGACCAGAGACATTCACGCGGGAGAAGAGTTGACCGGGGATTATCGAGAGTTCGATGCGGCATCTCGTGCCGCGTTCACACGAACTTGATTGACCAAGCCAGCGGTTTTCGAGGCCTGTAGCCCAGGCCCTTGTGGCCTGATCGTTTTGGGATACCGCCATCGACCGAGCTACAAGGGCATGGGCTACAGCATGTCGCTGTTCGGGAATTGCGAGCATTTGATGACGGCCACCACTTCGCTTGCCAATTTTCCCGCACGCGGGACAATCGGCATCACGAGCGGTGACCGTGTATCATTGACGACTGAAAAGCTGTCATATTGCGCGGATTCACCAACCGAGTGGCGTCGCGCACGATGCGACTTCGCCACTCTGCCGGCTCGATCCTCACCTGCCGAGTCTGTCCATGTCTGTCGCCACGGTCGAACAATTCTTCGAGCTGTTGCAGAAAAGTAATCTGCTGGCAGCCGGACAATTGGCAGCGGTGCAGTTCGAAGCGCGGCGGAGTTGGCTCAACCCGACGGGCAAAACCGGCGGCGATGGCGGACGCGGGGCGAACGCGATCACGCCGGAATACGTCGCCCGCAAACTGGTCGAACGCGAGTTGCTGACGAAGTGGCAGGCAGACATGTTGCTGCTCGGTCGGCAGGCGTTTTTTCTCGGCAAGTACAAGCTGCTCGAACAGGTTGGCAGCGGCGGCATGGGAGCCGTGTTCAAAGCGCAGCACGTCACGATGGGGCGGATCGTGGCACTCAAAATCATGTCGCCCAATCTGGTAAAGAACGCGACGGCCGTGGCCCGGTTCCATCTGGAAATGCAGGCGGCGGCAAAGCTCGATCACCCGCACATCATCGCCGCCTACGATGCCGACTGCGTGCGCGATGCCCATTTCCTCGTGATGGAATATGTCGCCGGGCAGGATCTTGGCCGCGTGCTGCGGCGGAACTCCGTGCTGCCGATCGGCTGGTCGTGCGAAGTCATCCGCCAGGCCGCGCTCGGTCTCCAGCACGCCCACGAGTGCGGCATGGTTCACCGGGACATCAAACCGAACAACCTGCTGATCTCGAAGGACGACGGGTCCGCTTTGCCGCACGTCAAAATCCTTGACATGGGTCTGTCGCGGTTTGTAAGCGAGATCGGCGACGATTCGGGGTCGGGGCTGACTCAAACGGGCGTCGTGATCGGCACGCCAGATTACATCGCCCCCGAACAGGCCGCCAACACACGGTCCGCGGACATTCGCAGCGACATCTTCAGCCTGGGGTGTACGCTGTTCCGCATGGTGACCGGTCGCTTGCCGTACGCGGGAATCAACGTGATGGAAAAGTTGATGGCCCGGGCGATGAACGACGCTCCCCACGCGGCCAGTTTGCGTCCCGAAATTCCGCCGGGCCTCGACGACGTGATCGCGAAAATGCTTGCCCGCGATCCGAATCAGCGGTTCCAGACACCCAACCAGGTGGCTGCGGCGCTGGCTCCATTTTCGCTGCTCGCGACGATGGGTGGCGCTCCTTCGGCTGGCACCAACGGCCTGTTGGAAGTGCCTCACCAAGAAGCCACGCTGGCTGACAACTCGTCCGTGGCATCCGAGGACGACGACTTGCGAGGAATCGAGGGACCGACTCGGGAGTTCAAACCAGAAAAGGTGTCAGGAACCGTTTTTCCCCCAGGCACGTCCGTCGACCAGATCGCCGACCAGAGAAAGGTTCCTGACACCTTTTCTGAAGCGAAGGTCGGCACGGAACTCGGATTGGAAGTCTTCCTGCAGCATCTGGCCACCGAGGCCGAGCAGGGGGAGACGCCGTCGTTGGCGCGGCGCATCGTCGAGCAATCCGCGAACCCACAACCGCGTACCGGATCGCCGCCCGCCGAGACGCCGCCGACAGAGTCCACACGCCGTGCCGGACGTCGCGTGGCACGGAAACCAGTTTTGCAACGATTCTCGCTTCGAATGCGTGCGGCTCTTCGCGACAACCGGTGGCGGGTGGCGATCGGCGTCGTGGCGGGCGTGCTGATCGTCGGTGTGTGCGGACTGGCGGTGTGGAATTGGTCGGGGCAGACGAAGCTCGTGATCGAGTGGCTCGACGAGGATCGCACCGATGGACGGCTGGAGTTGGACGGTCAGGAACAACCGCTCGCGACGCGGGGCGATCTGGTGTTCGAGGGCGCGGAAGGAACGCGACGGCTCGTCCTCACGCGGCCGGGGTACGAACCGATCGAAAAGTCGTTTGACTTGCAGCGACGCCAACGAGTTGTCTTCGCCCCCGAATGGGTTCAAACGCCGCTGACCAGGCGGCGGATCGAACTGGCCGAGTTGAAACAACAGGCCACGACGAATCGCACCGCCGAACCGTGGCACGAACCGACGGCCGCGTTGCGAACTTCGTTGGCCGACTTCCGTCGTCGGTACGCGGGGACCGAAGACGCATTGTCCGCGACGAAATTGCTGGTCTCCGTTCCGTCGCCGCTGAGTCGCTTCGACCGCACAGATATCGACACGATCGAGTTGCAAGCGGCGGCGATTGGCCAGGCTGACAAATCGCCAGTGAGTCTCGTGGCCATTCTCGGCAGCAGCCGGTTCAAACATTGGGGGCCGGTGCGATCGCTGGCGTTCGGCAGGCAGGGGCAATGGCTGGCGTCGGCTGGAGACGATCAGACGATCCGGCTGTGGAATGTTTCGACGGGCGAACTGCTGCGTACACTCGATGTCGCCGACCGCGGGTTGCTGGTGGAGTTCAGTCCCGACGGGCGGTTCGTCGCGGTCACGGGAGACAACAGCGGCGTGCTGTTGTGGCGGACCGACTCGGGTGAAGTTTTGAAGTCGGGTGGCACTGGCAGCTTGCCTGTCCGGAATGAAAGTCGTCCGAGCGGCGGGCGCGCTGGCGAACAACTCCCCAGTGGCACACCGAGCAATCCGTCTCGCCGATCGCTGCGCGACAGCGCGTGGCCGGTCGCGTTCAGTCCCGGCGGCAAGACGGTCATCACACATTCTCGCACGGGGCAACTTCTGTTGTGGGATCTCGACACAGGCGAAAAGCTCCTGACGTTCGCGGCGGAGCACGCGTCGCAAGCGCTCAAGTCGCTCGTGTTCAGCGCGGACGGCCAACGCGTCGCGTCGTACAGCCGGCTGGACCAGACCGTGCGCGTGTGGCGCGTGGCCACTGGCGATGAAGAGCGAGCGTTCCCGCGAGCGCACTGGCCCGTTTTCCGACCGGGTGGTTCGGTGCTGGCGGCCGAGACCGAGAACGACGTCGTGACGTTGTGGAACGTCGAAACGGGCGAAGTGGTCGGCACGTTGCGCGGTGCCGGTCGGCCACTGCGGTTCAATGCCGACGGATCGCAATTGGCCACACACGTCCGCGGCGAAATGCACGTCTGGAACGTGACGGCTGCACGCGAACGCGGTCCCGCGCGACAGGTCGGTGAACTGCTGCGCATCAGCCCGAGTTTGCAAACCGTTGCCGAATGGGATGACCCGGCGACGCCTCACGGTGCGGCTGGCGGACTGGAATTTCTGCGTTTGACATCGGCGGGCGAGCGTCGCACATCGGGGCATCCCGGCGGTGTATTTGCCGCGGAGTTTGACCCGGAATCGGCCGAGCTTGCAACCGGCGGCGGAGACCACGCGATTCGGATGTGGTCTCCCGCGACCGGTGCCGAACGTCGCCCGAAAGCCGCCCTGCCGGGCATCGTGCTGTGCGACATCCATCCCGATGGCGGTTGGCTCGCGCTGGCGTGCGACGATGCGACCGTGCGGCTGCTCGAACTTGGCGAGAAATCGTCGCATCAAAAATGGAAACCGTCGGACACGAAAGTCATCCACGAAGCGGCGCGCGGCGTGACGGCTCTACGATTCAGTCCGGATGGAAAAACGTTGGCCGCAATCGGTGATTGGGATGTTCTCGCCGACGCCGAATCGAAACGCCGCAGTCGCAAACGGCCAACTCGGGACGCGAAAGATGCGGCCGCTCCCGCGCCGCCGATTCCGACCGCGACGCTCAAGCTGTGGAACGTGGCCTCGGGGACGGAATTGGCTCTGCCCGGCACCGACTCGCGCGGAGCTGTGCAAAACCTGCGGTGCCTCGGTTTCAGCCCCGACGGCAAATCGCTCGCCGCTGGCACGAGTCGCTCGACCGTGCTCGTGTGGGACCCGGCATCACTCGCCGCCCGTGGAACTTTTTTCAAGCACTCCGGCCGTGTGGAATGTCTGTCGTTCAGCCCGAACGGAAAGCAGGTCGCATCGGCAGGGACGGACCGGGCTGTGTTGATCTGGAACCCGCTGACCGGCAGTGTGCAGCACACACTCGAATCGGACGTGGCTCGCGGCCCCGCCCGTGCAACAGCTTTTCACCCGGAGGGCAAGCTGCTCGCCACCGGCGGCGACGACAATTTCGTCACCGTGTGGGACACTGCATCTGGCGAGAGCAAACACGAACTCCGCGTGCCCGGCGGGCTGGTGCGGTCGCTGGCGTTCAGCCCGCTCGGCGACCAACTGGCCAGCAGCAACGCGGCCGGTCAGGTTCACCTCTGGAACGTCCCCATCCGTTCACAGCGCGTGGCCGAACCGGACGTGAAACTGGACGTCGGCCCCAGCGGCGGCCTCGTCCGTCAGGTCTTGTTCGCCCCGGACGGTCGCCACCTGCTCGTCGTCAACGGCAACGGGACGCTGTACGTGTTCCGGTTGCGGGTGGGAACGGGACAATCGTCGCTTGCCAAAGTCCCGCCGGAGTGACGACACTGACCGACGTCGACAACTTTGGATTGATTTTGGAGTGCGGCGACTTGTCGCCGCTTTTCATCATTTGGCTATCCGGCTTGATCACCATCCGGGCGTCGATCGAGAACCAAAAATCGAAAGCGGCGACAAGTCGCCGCAATCCAAAAGAAACCAAAAACATCAGGACTTCACCACCGTGTCGCTTTCTCCGCTGCCACTGAGTTACTGCACGAACGTTCACCCCGGCCAAACAGTTGCAGAGGTCGAGCGCGGACTGGACGAGTTCACGGTCCCCGTGCGAGGCAACTTCGGCCCGCTTGCGGCTGGGCTGTGGCTTGCTTCGCCAGTGATTGCAGAACTCCTGAAAAGCCCTGAGGCGTTGCGAGCCTTTGCTGACGGCGTGGCAAAGCGCGGGCTGACGTGCCACACGTTGAATGCGTTTCCGTACGGCGACTTTCATTCAAAGCGTGTGAAGGAGAACGTGTACATCCCCGATTGGACGCAGCCCGCGCGACTGAACTACACGGTCGGCTGTGCCGCAGTGCTCGCCGAGTTGCTGCCGGAAGGAGTCGAAGGGAGCATTTCGACCGTGCCGCTGGGGTTCAAACCGTTCGAGCACCCGACGGATTTCATGTCGCGCTGCGTGACGACGCTGCTGGAGTGCGCTCGTCAGCTTGACCGTCTGCATACCCGAACAGGCCGGCTGATCCGGCTGGCCATCGAACCCGAACCGATTTGCGTGCTGGAGACGACTCCCGAAGCGATCGCGTTCTTTGACCAGGTATGGCGGGCCGCGGCGGACGCGAACGTGCTCGACATCGCCCGCCGGCACCTCGGCCTGTGCTACGACGTGTGCCATCAAGCAGTCGAATTCGAAGACGTGCCGGCGTCGATTCGTGCTCTCGATGCCGCGGGCGTGCGAATCAACAAGGTCCACATCACGTGTGCGCTCCAGCTTGACCAGCCGGCGACAAACAACGAGGGCCGACAAGCCCTCGCGAAGTATGGCGAGGAACGCTACCTGCACCAAACTTTCGCTCACCTCCCGAGTGGCGACGTGATTCGCCAAGTCGACCTCACCGACTCGCTCGCGCTGCAACCGCCTCCCGAATTCCTGAACGCTGACACATGGCGAATTCATTTCCACGTCCCGGTTGATGCCGATTCGCTCGGCCCTTTGAACACGACACGTGCCGACCTCAAACTCGCACTCGCCGCCGTCGCGAGGTTGAACTACGCGCCGCATCTCGAAGTTGAAACGTACACATGGCAAGTCCTCCCCGACAGCCGCAGACCGACCGGCGCGTCAACGCTTGTCGACGGGCTGACGCGTGAACTGGTCAGCACGCGCGCGCTTTTGAAATCGGTTTCCGCCGACACGGGTGGCAAGATGTAGCCGGCTCTCGCCGAGAGCCGATCGCCGCTCTCGGCGCGAGCGGGCCACACTCTCCGTGGTCTGTTCCATTTTTCGGGCTGTTTTGGTACGACAGGTCTTCAAATTCCACGCTTGGAGTTTTCGACGTCACGTATTCACGAGAGGGTTGTTCATGGTGCCGGCTCGGTTTTGGTTGCTGACGGGGATGGTCGTCGCGGCAGTGGTGTCTCGTTGGTTGCCGCTGCCTCCCAACTTTGCTCCCATCGGAGCGATGGCGTTGTTCGCGGGGGCACATTTCACCGATCGACGATTAGCGCTCCTGATCCCCTTCGTGGCGATGTTGCTGAGCGACACGGTAATCGGCTTTCACTCCGGCATTCCCTACGTCTACGGCTGCTTCGCGGCAAACGTCGTGATTGGGATGGGAATCAAGTCTCGGCGGTCGCTGGTCACGGTGCCCCTGGCGAGCGTGGCATGTTCACTGCTGTTCTTCCTCGTGACCAACTTCGCGTTCTGGCCGACGTACAATCTCTACCCCAAGACATTGGACGGACTGATCGCCTGCTACACGGCAGCACTGCCGTTCTTCGGCAACACGTTGCTGGGTGATCTGTGCTTCTCGGCTGTGCTGTTCGGCGGCTTCGCACTGGCCGAACGACGGTTCGCGTCGCTGCGAGAATCAGTTGGCGCTGCCGCTTGACCTGTAGGGTGGGCTGATGCCTAATCCGCGTGTGGTCTCACTTCTTCCGAGCGCCACCGAAATTGTCGCGGCCGTGGGCTGTGAAAGTTGGTTGGTGGGACGCTCACACGAGTGCGACTTTCCGCCGGGAGTGCGACATCTGCCTGTCTGCTCGGAATCAAAGATCGACGTTTCGGCCGGCAGCGCGGAAATCGATCGGCAGGTGAAATCTCTTTTGCGTGACGCGCTGTCGATCTACCGTGTCCATTCTCACGTGCTGCGAGAACTTGCTCCGGACATCATTCTCACGCAGACCCAGTGCGAAGTTTGCGCAGTCAGCCAGCGGGATGTCGAACAGGCCGTTTGCGAGATCACCGGCTGTACACCCACGATCGTGTCGCTCGAACCGCACTGCCTGCGCGATGTCTGGTCGAGCGTGCGGCAGGTGGCGGACGCGCTCGGCGTGCCGGCGCGCGGGCACGACGTGGCCAAACAATTGGAATCGCGAGTCCGCACGCTTGCCGAACGAACCGTGGCAATGCCGCACCACCCGCGAGTGGCCTGCATCGAATGGTTCGATCCGCTGATGTCTGCGGGCAACTGGATTCCGGAATTGGTCGAGATCGCGGGAGGCGTGAATCTGTTCGGCGAGGTGGGCCGGCACTCTCCGTGGATGATGTGGGACGATCTGATGACCAGCGACCCCGACGTGATCGTGCTGCTTCCCTGCGGCTGGGACATCGAACGGTCACGCCGCGAGTTGCCGGTCCTCACCGAACGGCCGGAATGGACGCGACTCCGCGCGGTGCGCGACGGCCAAGTCTTTGTGACCGATGGCAACCAATTCTTCAACCGCCCCGGCCCACGCTGGGTCGAGTCGGCCGAGATTCTGGCCGAATTGCTGCACCCCCAATCACTGAATTTCGGCCACCACGGAACCGGCTGGCAGTTGGCGTAGGAATTGAGGGTCAGCCACGGACCAAACACAGATGAAACACGCGTGTTTTCGGTTGACCCGTTTCCGTGTTTGATCCGTGTTTCATCCGTGGCTCTTTCCTGTGTGTTTACGAGTTGCAACCCGCATCGAGGTTTGTGTCGTTCCGGCCGTCCGTGTTATCCTGAGCCAGCAACCACGACTCCACCAGAAAGCCGCATCATGACCGACGAAAACGTGTTTTACGACGACACGCCGCCTCCAAAATCCAGCAACACCAAGGTCGTGCTCTGGGTTTTCGGCATTTGTGCGCTGTGCTTCGTGGTTTGCTGCGGAGGCGCGGGTGTGGTCGCGTGGAGATTCGGCGACGCCGCGAAGAAATTCGTGGCCGACATGACCACGACCGACCCCGACGAAATTCGCAAGCAAACCGCCGCGATGGTGGACATCGACATCCCCGACGAATATCAGCCGATGCAGGGAATGAACATGGTCGCTGTCCGGATGGTGATGTACCAGACCCCCGCGACCCAGGACGGTTCCCAGGGAATGCTGATGCTGATGGAAATGGCCATGCAGCAGTTCGGAGCCAACGCGAAGCAGCAGGAGCAGGAACTCCGCAAGTCGATGAAGCAGCAGAGCGCGAACCAGGGCTACACGTCGAGCAAGTCGGAAACACGGGAGATCGAGATTCGCGGCGAAAAAATACCGTTTGAATTTGTCGAAGGGACGAACGCGGGGACACCGGGGCAGGAAAAGAAAACCCACATGATCACCGGCGTCTTTCGCGGCAAGCGCGGCCCGGTCATGCTGCAACTCATGATTCCCGACGAAGACTACGACGAAGACGCCGTGATGGAGATGCTGCAATCGATCAAGTAGGCGGCACGGCCGCATTGTTCGAGCTACCGCTCGGTTGCTGGAATCCACGTGAAAGACAAGATTTGAGCGGTTAACGATGTAGTGTATGAGCCGACGTCCAACACCGGTTCGTCAACGCACACAACGAAAGGCCAGAATCATGAAGACCTCCACGTCGATTCTCTCGGTGATTTTCTTCCTCCTCGTCACGGCTGTAGCCACTGCCGACGACGAATGGAAACCATTGTTCGATGGCCAGACGTTGACCGGCTGGAAGCAGCGCGGCGGAATGGCGAAGTACCGCGTGGAAAACGCGGAGATCATCGGGACCAGCGTCCCCAATACGAGCAATTCGTTTCTCTGCACCGAGAAGGACTACGGCGACTTCATTCTCGAAGTCGAATTCAAGGTCCACCCCAAATTGAATTCCGGCGTGCAGATTCGCAGCCAGGTCTTCGACGCACCGCAAGAAGCCGAGATCGCCGGCAAGAAATACAAGTTTCCGGCCGGTCGCGTGCATGGATATCAGGTGGAAATTGATCCGGCAGCCCGGGCGTGGACGGGCGGGATCTACGACGAAGGGCGACGCGGTTGGTTGAACGATCTGAAAGACAACGAACCCGCTCGCAAGGCGTTCAAGGGGGACGATTGGAACAAGTTCCGCATCGAATGCCGCGGCGATTCCATCAAGACGTGGCTCAACGATGTCCCCGCCGCCGATTTGAAGGACGGTCTGACACCGAAGGGTCTCATCGCCCTGCAAGTCCACGGAGTCGGTGCCAACACCGACCCGCTGGAAGTGCGCTGGCGGAACATCCGGATCAAGGAAATTTCGAAGGCCATCTCGCGATTGATTGAACGACAGGCCGCGTTTGAAACACTGGTGAATCCCAACTGCTCGCATTGCATCGACGAATCGAAACGCCGGTCGGGCGAGTTGCGGAAGGACGAACGAGTGCTCGCGTGGATTCGCGGCAAGTACGACGGCGGTGCGATTCCCGTGCGGTTCTTCCTCGCCCCGTATCGCGTGATCAGCGACACCTACGGTGTGTTCGTGTACGACCCCGACGCTGGCTACATGCGCGGCTTCGAGCCGTCGCTCGACTTCCGGTTTCACGGCTGGCACAACGGCGTGATGGTGATGCGGCACAAGGACGGCACGCTGTACTCGTGCCTTTCCGGCCGCGCGTTCGCGGGACCGCGCGAGGGAGATCAACTCAAACCTGTGGCCACGATCGAATCCAACTGGGGCGACTGGCTGGCTCGCTATCCCGGCACAGTGGCGTATCACATGTTCGAAAAGTATCAGCCGGTCGAAACACCGCGCGGTGAGAATGCCGACTCGGTCGCGTCCCGTGCCCCAGCCGACGCGCGTCTACCGCCGATGACCGAAGTGCTCGGGGTGTCACTGAACGGCAAGTCGCGAGTCTATCCCATCGCCGCCTTGGAACAGGCGGGCGGTTTGATCGCCGATTCGTTCGCTGGTCAGAACGTGTTCGTCCTGTGGTACAAACCAACGCGCACCGCCGCCATCTTTGCCGCCGAAATCGACGCCGCGAAATCGGCACGGACTGTGACACTGACTCGCGACCCGCAGGAATCCTCCACACCATTCGTCGACCGCGAAACCGGTTCCCACTGGGACATCGCCGGTCGTGCGGCGACGGGTGAATTGAAAGGCCAGACCCTCCGCTGGCTCCCCGGCGTCCAGTGCCGCTGGTTTGCGTGGGCCAGCGAGTATCCGGAGACGGAAGTCTTCCTGGCCGGCATCAAATGACAATGAAATTGGGGACTGTCACGAAACGACGGACCCAGGAACGTGCGCATCAAGTTTCTTCTTGCACTCGTTGACGACATGTCGCAGTGCCGCATCGGCATCCTGCGAGATAAGCGTGCGATCTGCCGCGCGGTAACTCATTCGTACCACGTATGATTTCCTGTTCGGAGGAATCTGTGGGCCGCGATACTGGCTCACGTAGACCACTGATTCCAAGAGCGGTCCGGCTGCGATTCGGATCGCGTCGGCAAGTTCACCCCACGTTACTGCCTCGTCGAGGACGAAGTTGATGTCGCGTTCGATCGCGGGGAAGGTGGGAATGGGAGCGAGTTTTGGCGACAGGTCGGCGCTGCTTTCGAGCAGCGCGAGATCGAGTTCGGCGGCACTGACGGGATCGTGCAGGTCGAGTTTCGCCCGCACCGCGTCCGCGAGTTCGCCGCAAAAACCCCAGCGGCGACCGTTCAGCCACACTTCGCAGCCGCGGCCGGGAATGAACTCGGCGCGATCGGTCGGTTTCACCGTAATGTCGACCGCTGGGTTCACGGTCTGCGCGAGAGCCGTCACCACGCCCTTCAATTCCGCGAACGACTGGCCGGTGACAAGGCCAATCACGAGTGGTTCGTTCTCCGGCTTTCCGGGTTCGTCGGCGGAGAGATAAATGCGGGCGATCTCGTACAGCCGGGCGTCGAAGTTGCCGTGCTTCTCGTTTTCGCGACGTCCGGCGAGCAGGCTGGGGATCACACTTTGCCGGAGTGTGTTCTCCAACCGACGTGACGAATGATCGACGCTGAGCGGTGGGGAATTCGTCCACGGCCGGAACAAGTCGATCCATTCGCCTTGCACGAATGTCAGCGTGATCGATTCAAAGAAGCCGTTGGCGTTGAGCGTGTCATGTACCCGGTCGGTCACGCGATCGCGAAGCGTGCGTGAACTGACGGTGAGCGGCACCGGGACGTCTTCGGGAATCTTCTCGTAACCGTGAATGCGGGCGACCTCCTCGATCAGGTCGATCTCGCGAGTCAGGTCGCGACGCCACGTCGGCGGGAGCCATTCGCAGTGCTCGGCCGTGGCGTTGCCGACTTGTTTCAGCCCCAGCTTGGTCAGGATGTTGATGACGTCGCTTTTTGGAACGTCGATCCCGAGGATTCGCGGAAGTTGCGCGAACCGCAATCGAACCGGCTGCGTGATCGGCGCGGGTACCGTGCCGGCGAAGACCGAACCGGCGCAGAGTTCTCCTCCGGCCAGTTCGAGAATGAGTTGCGCACAGCGTCGGCCGGCCCAGTCGAGGTTGTGCCGATCGACTCCACGCTCGAAGCGATACGAAGAATCGCTGTGCAGGCCGAGTTTACGGGCGTTGGCACGGATCGACCGCGGGGCGAACTCAGCAACCTCGATCAACACGTTGGTCGTCTCCGCTGCGATTTCCGTCTCCTTGCCGCCCATCACCCCCGCGACCGCCACCGGATGGTCGGCGTCGGCGATGATGCACATTTCCGGGGACAATTCGTACTCGCGTCCGTCGATGGCGACGATCTTTTCTCCGCGCCGCGCCGGCCGCACGACAATTCGCCCGCCGTGCAGTTTGTCGAAGTCGAACGCATGCAGCGGCTGACCACATTCCATCAGCACGTAGTTCGTGATGTCCACGATGTTGTTGACCGGCCGAATGCCGAGCGTCGTCAACCTCCGCTGCATCCACAGCGGACTCGGCCCCACCTTCACACCGCGCACGACGCGCGCGATGTACTGCGGACAGTGATCCAGGCACTCGATGCCGACACTCGTGACCCGCGACGTCTCCGCTCCCTTGGCGACCGGTTCCGCCGCCGGCAGCTTCACTTCCCGATCAAACAACGTGCCCACTTCGCGCGCGATGCCCAAGTGTCCCAGACAGTCCGGCCGGTTGCTGGTCACTTCGAGGTCGATGGCCATGTCCCCTTCGACATCGCTCACCGATTCGAGATTCAACCCGGACATCAGCAGCCGCTCGGTGAGCGTATCCACCGCTATGTCGAGGCGGACATATTCCTTGAGCCAATTCCAACTGACGATCATGGGTGGTGTCTGAGCGCTGGGAGTACGTCTGGTCCCCTCTCCACATTGGGGGAGAGGGTTAGGGTGAGGGGGCCAATGAACGGTTGAGTCGCAACTCGCCCCTCACCCCAGCCCTCTCC
>JACRIH010000220.1 GCA_016235885.1 Planctomycetales bacterium
CCCCCGGGTCTCTCGGCTTTGTTTTCAATCGACGCTCGGCATCGCTCGCCCCTCACCCCCGACCCCTCTCCCCCTCCGGGGGAGAGGGGAGTTCAATTTTTGAAATCGACTCAATACGACATGACCACACCCTCATCGGCCCACGGCATTGCCTGGAATCTGTCAGACCTCTACTCGGCCGTCGATGATCCGCGCATCGACGCGGACTTGTCTGACGTCGAGCGACGTTGCCGGGAGTTCGCAGAGCGGTTCCGTGGCCTGTTCGCTCCGGAAAGACTGACGGCGGGGGAGTTGCTTGCGGCACTCGGCGAGTACGAGTCGCTGGCGGAAGTCATGTCCAAGCTCGGTTCGTACTCGGGGCTGATCACCGCGGCGGATACCGTCGATCCGGCCAAACGGAAGCTGGAAGATCGTGTGCGGCAGTCGCTCGTCGAGCGGGAGAATGAGCTGACGTTTTTTGAACTGGGTTGGCTGGCCGTGCCGGACGACGTCGCGGCTCGCATCGCGGACGATCCGGTGCTGGCGAATTATCGGCACTACCTCACGTCCGCCCGGCGATATCAACCGCACACGAAATCTGAGTCAGAAGAACAACTGCTCAACCAGAAGTCGCTGACGGCTCGCGCGGCGTGGATCGACTTGTTCGATGAATTCGTGGCGTCGCTGCAATTCAAACTCGACTATGCCGGCGAGACGCGATCGCTCACGCAGCCGGCGATTTTGGCGCTCAATTATGACCCTGATCGCGGGCTGCGCAAGGCGGCTCAGGAGTGCTTCTTCACCGAGTTGTCGCAGCACGAACTGTTGTTGTCGAGCGTCTTCAATGCCGTGGCGCAGGATCACGGAATCAACGACGGAATCCGCCGCTACGAGTCGCCGATGGCGAGCCGTCACTTGGCCAACGAGGTTTCTCCGGCGGTGGTCGATCGGATGTTGGAGGTGGCCGAGGCGAACTACGACATCGCCCACCGGTACTACCTTCTCAAGGCTCGCCTGCTCGGGTTGGAGAAGCTCGCGACGTACGATCAGTATGCCCCGGTCGCGACGAAGATGCCATCGTGCAGTTACACCGACGGTCGCGACACGGTGCTCACCGCGTTCGACAGATTCCATCCGCGCATGCGGGAGATCGCGAGCGACTTCTTCGACAAGGATTGGATCGACGCCGAAGTCCGCGCCGGCAAACGCGGCGGGGCGTTCAGTGCCAGCACCGTGCCGAGCATCCATCCGTACATCCTGCTCAACTGGACCGACAAGTTGCGGGACGTGTCCACGATGGCGCACGAACTCGGACACGGCATTCATCAATACCTGTCGCGCAAGCAGTCGTACCTGAACTTTCATCACCCGCTGACGATCGCCGAAACCGCGAGCGTGTTCGCCGAGTTCCTCACGTTCGACCACGTGATGGCCACGACGACCGATCCCGAAGTGCGGTTGGGGTTGCTGTGCGGCAAGATCGAGGACGCCTTCGCGACGGTCTTCCGCCAGACTGTGCTCACACGGTTCGAGCAGTCGGCTCACGCGGGCCGGCGGCAGGAAAAACTCGCCAGCGAACAGCTTTGCGAACACTGGTGGACCGCCAACCACGCGCTGTACGGCGACGCGGTGGAGATGCTCGACCTGTACCGCTGGGGTTGGTCGTACATTCCCCACTTCATCCACACACCGTTTTACTGCTACGCATACGTGTTCGGCGAGCTGCTGGTGCTGTCGCTGTATCGCATGTTCCAGGAAGAAGGGGCGGCGTTCGTGCCGCGTTACCTGGCGCTGCTGGAGTCCGGCAGCAACGCCGCGCCCGACGAATTGTTGCGTCGCGTGGGAGCCGACATTCACGACCCCGGCTTCTGGCAGAAGGGGTTGGACGTGCTGAAAGACATGGTCGGTCAAGCCGAGTCGCTCGCAGCCGAACGAAAAAAATAAAACAGATCGAGGTTATTCCCATGCGTCTTTGGACGATTCATCCAAATTACCTTGATCCTCAGGGATTGGTGGCACTTTGGCGCGAGGGGTTGCTCGCGCAGAAAGTTCTTCGTGGGCTGACTCGCGGCTACACGGCGCATCCCCAGCTTGTCCGTTTCCAAGCCCAGCCCGACCCGATGGCCTGCATCGCCAGTTATCTGCATGGCGTCCACGAAGAGGCTGTCTCGCGAGGTTACGAATTTGATGCGTCGAAG
This sequence comes from Planctomycetales bacterium, assembly GCA_016235885.1. Taxonomy (GTDB): domain Bacteria; phylum Planctomycetota; class Planctomycetia; order Planctomycetales; family Planctomycetaceae; genus JACRIH01. Next base: position 2,178 of record JACRIH010000220.1, read on the forward strand.
ATCGCACGAGGTCGGACGTCTCGACGACTCACCGAGACGTCCGGTCAGTTGCGGTACGAATGGGAACACCTGAAACGTAAGTTGCAGGTGCGGCACGCCGCTCAGTTCGAGCTACTCGCACGAATCAAAAAGCCGGACGCACATCCTCTTTTCCGAATTGTTTCCGGCAACGTCCGCGATTGGGAGCGAATTCCGGAGGCGTCTTCCTGACGCAGTCACGGTTCTGGTCGCGCCCGTTCCACGTAGCTCAAACTTCATTTCCGTTCCCAGCGGCGAGTCGCTACGATCCGGCCATTCGTCGCACGGCGTTGATGATCGTGCGCGGACATTGGATAACCCCGCGAGTGAACATCACCAACGCGACTCTTAATTGAAGGAGATTCCCATGCCCAATGAAGCGAACCAGCCCAGCATGACCTGGTTGCTGTTTGCCCTGCTGACAGTGGTTTCGTGGGGTGTTTACGGAGTGTTTCTGCACAAGGGACAGGTGCTCATGGCAGACCCTGCGAATGGCCGGTACAAGGCGTTCCTGTTCGTTGGGATCGCGTATTTCCTGACAGCCGTGTTGGCACCACTGGGAGTTCTGATCGCCAACAAGGCCACGTGGAACATGTCCGGCAGTGCCATGAGCTGGTCACTCGTCGCAGGAATTGTCGGCGCGCTCGGTGCGTTTGGCGTGTTGCTCGCGTTTGGAGCGGCTCCCAAGCCCACAGTAAAATACGTGCCGGTGGTGATGTCGATCATTTTCGCCGGAGCACCCATTGTGAACGCGGTGGTGGCGTTGGCCATGCACCCGCCCGAAGGAGGCTTGGCAAGCATTCGTCCGCAGTTCTTCCTCGGTATCGTGCTGGCTGCGATAGGCGGCTGCCTGGTGACGCTCTACAAAGACCCCGTCAGCCCCGCTCCCGGGTCGTCGGCTGGTCAACCCGCGGCGACGACTCCCGCATCGGGAACTTCGGGATCGTCCCACTGACGAGGCGACCGCGGAATGGGCTGATCTTGCGGCAAATCTCGCCTTCCGGTACGTTCCCGCCCCTTCGGGCCGACCAATCTGGCGATCCGAAGCCACTTCTCGTCTCCCATTTACTCATCACTGCAAGGACGCAGACGATGCTGCGAGCGCCGCGTTCGCCTTTGCTGCTGGTGATTTGTTTCGCCACGTGTTCCGGCTGCGCGTCGACCGGAGAAAACCGGTTCGTAAGCGTCAGTCCCGTCGCCGCAGGAGACAAGCGGCCGCAAATCAGTGATCTCCTGCGAGGGCGAACCACGATTTCACCGAGTCGTCCCTCCAAGGCAGCAACGGAACGAACTTCGGACAGGGTGGATGAGAAATCAGGTTCGGGAGGCGTGGTCACTCGACTGCGGCGACCTGGTGGAGCGACTCCGAGCAGGTCGAGCGAGTCGGATGTGACCGAGGAATTGATCGAGTCCGAACTGCGCGACGCACCGGTTGACGAACGGGACGGATTGCGTCGCGAATTGTGGGGTTTGGATTCGGATCTTGTGCGGCAGATTCTTCGGATTCGTCGGCGAGGCCTCGACGAACAGCAGCGGCAGGTGGCACAGAGCCGCAATCGCCAGACAAAACCAATCATTGAACCGGGCGATCCGCCTGTCGTCAGTCGACACACGCCGCCCAAACTGACGATGCCGACGCTCTCCGGACTGGGGATCACGAATCCGTTTTCGTTGACGCGGCCAAAGGTGTTGGAAGGACACACGCCTCCGGCCGTTGATGTGCGCGACGGTCGATCAACAGCCGGTTCCGAAGTCGCGACGGCGTCCGCAGCCGATTCGGACGAGAACGCAATCCAGCGAGCCAATTTCACGCCCCCCGTGACGCCTCCTGCCGGGAGCGAAATGAGAAACGGCGAAGCATCGCCCGCTGCGACTGATCCTTCCGAACCGACGATCACGCCGGCATCCGTGTCGGCTCCGGCGGCGAATGCCACCTGGAAATCCACGCTGGAGAAACTGATTACGGTCGCGGAGGTCGAAGTGTCGCAACTCAAATTGGGACCGAGCGACATCGAACGGCAATGTTACTCGGAAGGGCATGTGTATCTGCGGTTGCTGTACCTGATGGCCGGTCGTCCACAACAGGCGCTGCAAGTCATCCCTGGTTTGGAACCAGTCGAGCAGGAATTCTGGCAGCAGATGTTGTGGGGGATCGCCGGCTACTTCGATTCTCAGGCGCATCCAGCGGCGGCTGACCGGGCCACGCACACGATTTCGCAACTCGCGACGGCGATCCAACGCTTGCAACAGCAGGCGAATCTGGAACTTCGCAACGTGACGCTCTGCCACAAGATTTCGGGCTTCGGTAACTACGAGCGATTCGCGAAGGACGAGTTTAGCCCCGGCCAACCGGTGCTGATCTATGCCGAGATCGCGAATTTTCGCAGCGAGGTGACGCCGGAGGGCCTGTCGCGCACCCTGCTGATTTCCACAGTCGAAATCGTCAAGCCGGGCGAAACCGAAGAGGTGCTCGAAAAGATCCCGTTTCCGGTGACGGAAGATCTCTGCCGGAGCCAGCGCCGTGACTATTTCCACAGCTACGAGATCACACTGCCGAAACGTCTGACCAGCGGACCGCACGTGTTGAGGCTGACCGTGGAAGATCAGTTCAGCAAGAAGTCGTCCACCACGACACTGAATTTCGCGGTGAAGTAACCCCGATGCGCATTGGCTCACATTCCCAGGTCTCGATTTCTTGCTGGCGTGAATCGCATTGATGCAGACGTCACGCTCCCCCGGTTGAGCCGATTGGCAAATCGACGCCAATTCTCGCCTCGGTTCGCCATGTGGAAAGTTTGTGACTGGTGGGGGAGCTGGTTGCACGGAATTGGTGATTGGGACGAGCACGCTCGACATTCGGAGTCGGTCGAGTTGCCTTGGTCGTGTCCGTGGTGTGGGAAGTTGGCAGGTTGTTCAAATCGGTGATTCTTCCGTTCTGACATCGCCCTTGCGGATGCCGATTTCAGGACTTAGGATGGTTCCGATTCATGCCAGCGGAGGATGACCATGTTACGGATTCTGAGTTCCCCCAAGCAATTGTGCGATGGAATTTCGCGCCGCGATCTGTTGCACGCTGGCGGTCTGAGTTTGACCGGCTTGGGGTTAAGTGACTTCCTTGGACAACGAGACGCTCAGGCCGCGGGGGCCAGAGGTGCTGCCGGATTCGGGCGGGCCAAGAATTGCATCCTGATCTACCTTTACGGTGCTCACAGCCAGCTTGAAACGTTTGACATGAAGCCGGATGCGCCGGTCGAAATTCGCGGGACGATGAAGCCAATCCCGTCCACGCTGCCGGGGCTGAATGTCTGCGAACTGCTCCCCGAAACCGCGAAGATCATGGATCGGGTGACGGTCGTGCGGTCGGTCACGCATCCGTATCCGATCCACGGCGTCGCGTTCGCCACGACGGGTTTGCCGGTGGCTGACGTCAACATGGAACTCAGCCCGCACGATCCGCGGCACCATCCGTATTTCGGGTCGGTCGTGCAGTACCTCGACCAGCAGAAGCAGGGGGGTGCCAACAAGTCTCTCATCCCGCAGAACGTCGCGTTGCCGTTCCCGTTCAGCAGCCAGCGTGTGGGGGAAGTGTACCGAGCCGGACCGTACGCGGCGTTCCTCGGCTCGCAGTACAACCCGACGTTCACCGAGTACCTCGGCAAGGCGACACGATCGGTCTCGAAAACTCTGCGCGACATGAAGATCGACTGCTTCGATCCGTACGTCGCCTGCGACGCCGACAGTCACTTCCAACTCTCGGCCGCACGGCAGTTGCCCGAAGTGACGGTCGATCGCCTGAACCGCCGCCGATCGCTGCTGGGTCAGTTCGATGACGTGCGCCGAGAAGTAACCGCCGGTGCGGAGAGTCTCACACTGAGCCGATATCAGGACCTCGCGTTCTCGCTGGTCACGTCGACGCAGGTTTCGGAAGCGCTCGACGTGCGTCGCGAACCGCAACCGACTCGCGATCTTTACGGCATGTCGCTGTTCGGCCAGTCCTGTCTGACCGCTCGACGGATGATCGAAGCGGGCACGCATCTGGTCAGCGTGTTCTGGGACGAATACGGCCTGGCCGGCGACGCTTGGGACACGCACTGGAATCACTTCCCGCGCATGACCGACCAGCTTCTGCCGAGCTTTGATCGCGGCTTCTCCGGTTTGATTCGCGATCTCGATGACCGGGGAATGCTGGACGACACGCTCGTCTGCCTGCTCAGCGATCACGGTCGCACGCCGAAAATCAACGGCGCGGCGGGCGGCGGGCGCGATCATTGGTCGCAGGTCTACTCGCTGGCCTTCGCAGGCGGCGGAGTGGCTCACGGCAAGGTGATCGGCGCGTCCGACAAGACGGCCGCCACACCCTCTGATCGGCCCATCTCGCCGAAGGATCTGCTGGCGACGATGTATCACCTGCTAGGTATCGACCCGCACACCACACTTCGCGATCGCGCCGGTCAACTCATCCCGCTGGTTCCCGAAGGGAACGACATCGTGCCGGAAATGCTGGCGTGATGCGAAGTTTTTTCAGCCACGGATGAAACACTGATCGAACACGAATTTCCGAAGGCAACCCCGTCGGATCGCAACGTCGCCACTTGAATCTCGTTCGTCTGGCTTTGTTTTGATCCGTGTTCAATCCGTGTTTCATCCGTGGCTAAGATCACTTCGGCTTGGTGCTCGCAGCCACTGCGCCAGTTCGAGCTTCATTTTGCCGGGATGTAGTTCAGCGTGTAATACGCCTCAGCGTGAAGCAGTGGCAGGCCGGTGGCGGAGCGCAGGGCGTCCAGGTGGAACTCGTGGACGTGCCCTTCCTGCAAGCCCGTAACAAACAGCCGGACATTGCGCCGGTCGTTGGCGACCTCGACACGTTCGATTGTTGGCGTGGTTTGGTCCACCTCGGGGCTGCCGTACGCTGCTTGATAGATGTACGTGTACGTTTCGAGCTTGTACGACTTCGGATCGGCCGCTGTGACTGGATCGACTGGTTCGGTAAACGTCAGTTCAAAGCCATCCGGTTTGACGTGCATTTCGTGGACTTCAAACGGCACCTTTCCTGTCCACGTCAGCCGTTCCAACGCACCGGGCTGAGATCCCCGCGAACCCCACCCGCGATTCGTTCCGCCGACGAGCATCGTTCCGTTGGGAGCGAACTCTTGAACCAGCGTCCCCGATGCAAAGCTCTGCCGGAATGGAAAGCACGCCCCCTGATAGCGGCCGTTGACCTTTTCGAGGTAACAGCGCATGAGCGTGCTGTGCGACTGATCGCTGACGAAAAGTTGGTTCTGGAACGGACCAAACTTCCCAGCCGTGGTGTCGCACACGATGCCGGCCGCGGACTGGCCCATCTTTTTGTACGGAAAGAGAATCGCCGGCGGCATGAGTTCGGGAATCTTCTTCGCTTCGACCAGCATGCGACTGTCACTCTTCGGGTCCGCCGGGCGCGGGCCGATGGCGTTGGTGATCGAGTACCACTTGTTTCCGTCCGGGTGTCCCTGAAACGAACCGACGGCAAGATGCTTCAGGCTGCACGTCCCATTCCACGGGCCTTGGTTGTCGGTGTAGAACATGTCGCCGACGTGATTCGCCCCCATGCCGCCGGGTGAACGGATGCCGCTGCACGTCGGGATGACCTGCCCATCCGGCGTGACTCGCACGCACCAGCCGCGGTACTTCGCGTTGCTGGTGAACGACCCGGTCAGACAGAACGTGACCCACAGATTGTTGTCCTTGTCGAACTTCGATCCAAACGCGTACTCGTGATAGTCGCCGGTGATTCCCCAATCGTCGGCCACGGTTTCGATCAGATCGGCCACGCCGTCGTTGTCGGTATCTTTCAGGCGCGACACCTCGCAGCGTTGCGTCGCGTACAACCAGCCATCGCGCCATGCGATGCCGAGCACCTCGTGCAGCCCATGCGCAAAGCGAGTGAACTTGACCTGCTTGACGTCATCCGCGAGCACATTATCGACGAGATAGATTTCCCCACGCCGAGTCGACACCGCCAGCCGATCACCCGGCAGGAATTGCAGGCCCCCCGCTTCGAGCAAGACGCCGTCGGGAGTCTTGAAAGTCTCCAGCTTGTAGAAGTCCGCCTCGGTCAGCTTGTCAGCGGCGGCGACCAATGTCGTGCCGATCGACATCATGGCGACAAAAACAACGAGCACTTGTTTCATCACAAAGATCTCCAAGTTTTGTTTGGCCACGGATGAAACACGGACGGAACACGGATGAGACAAGTCGCAAACACGTGGCTCACATGGCAAAATCCGTGTTTCATCCGTGGCCAAAGTCTTTTGAAATTGCGGGTCTCTCACCGTGGCGTCAGTCTCTTGGTTTTTCCAATCTCGTCACCAACTGTAGTTCAGTTTGACAGTCGTCCCATCGCTTGCGAGTGGGACATTCACCAGCAACTCATGCGTATTGCCACGCGGGCGGAGAATTGGCTTCGCGCCGCCGGACGAGGTGACGCGGAGTTTGAGCAACCCGTCGACCGCGAATGTGCCATCGCCCACATCGGAGATTTTGGTTCCGGTGGCAGCTCGGAACCAAAGTTGAGACGGTGCGCCGCCGGTGACCTGTCCGCCGATGACCGTGAGCATGCGTTCAAATGACGGGGACTCGCCCGCGACTGGTTTCGGGAAATCTTCGACTCGCACGGAGCCGACTTCGTACAAAAACGTCGGCCGACGGTCCTTGTCGAAGCGATAACCGCGGAACCGGTAGCCTTGGTCTTTCGCCGGCTTGTCCGGCCATGCGGATTCGAGCGATGGCAGCGCGGCGAACGGGACGCCAGCGGCGAGCGGCAACACGTTGTCTCCCTGCGGTCCCTGGAAGCCGACTCCGCGCCCGCTCCAGTGTCGCGAAGCGTCGATGAAGTCACCCTGCCACAGCAGAACGAGGGCACAATTGTCCGCGTCAAACGTGAGGTGTGCCTTCTCGGGATAGCCGACCGCAATCCCGCGCGGGTTGACTCCTTCGATGAAGTTGCGGTAGATGATCGGTTCCTTGGTCGGCGTGAGCACGATCGGGTCGCGAATGATTCCCGTCGGAACCTGCGCCTTGCCGCCGTCGGCCAAGTACTGCCACATCGCGAACTGTTGCTTCTGCACGTTGGCGTCGAGCACGTCCTTGGCCGTCGTGGTTCCGAACGGCCACGGTGTCGGCATGCGTGTGCCCGGCCGGTATTCCTGCGGGTTGAGCATGTACCGGTAGAACCAATCCTCGCGCAGGCGCTGCGTCATCTTGGTGAGTTCCACCGACTGAATGCCCGTCGCCTTGTGTTCGCGGAAGTTGTGGCACTTGATGCAGCCGAACGCCTTGTCACCCGTCAGGTGTCGTCCTGCCGCCTTGAGCCGGCCGGGAACGTCGTCGAACTTGGCCATGTTCGCGCCCTCCTTGCGGTCGAGCGCTTCCAAAATGGTTGCCAGATGCCCGACGTTGTCGCCACCAAACTTCGGCATGTTCACTCGCATGTACGGCCGCTCGTCGGTGCCATTGTTCAGCACCTGCTTCAACCAGTCCAGTTTCAACTTGTCTCCCACGCCGTCGAGGTGTGGCGGCAGACGTCCCTCGTCTCCCATTTCGGGCATGGTCGTGGTGAAGTGCGCATTGCGAGGCGATTCGACTCCGCCAACCAATCCGCGGACGTGGCAGGCGTAGCAGTTGAACGCGGTCAGCGTCTGAGCGACCACATCAGCGGGCGACGGAGTTTTAACACCGGCCGCGAGCGACTTGATCGCGCTCGCCACTGCTTGCTGCTGCTTAGTCGTAAGCCGGAAATTTGGGATGCCTTTCGCGGGTGCCGCGGCCAGACAACCGGCGGTCAAGTTGGCCAACTCTCGCAGCGGTCGGGCCTTCAACTCCGACGCCAACAATTTGTTGTCGATCTTGATTTGATGGCACGCCGCGCAACCGGCCGACGCAAAAAGTTTCCGCCCGGAATCGGCAAGTTCCGGTTGTGGCACGAGCGGCGTTTCATCCGACGCCGTCGGCGGTTTCGGTGGTTCGCGCGTGAGTGTCACGAACGGAGCCACTTCCTGCCGACCGAGATCTTTGCTTTCGAACTGCAACGTGAGCGTCCATTCTCCGCCCCCTTGAAAATAATCGACCTGGATCGGATGCGGTCCGGCAGTCAGTTTCGTCTTGCCCGACGCTTCGGTGTGTGGATGCGTTCCGTCCACGTCGACAACCTTTTGCCCATCGATCAGCAGCCGGCTGCCGTCGTCGGACCCGAGATGGAACGTGTAGTCGCCAACGTTCGCCAGATGCAAAAAGCCCTCGAATCGCATTCCGAAATTGTTGCCTCGCTTGCCCGCATGCAGATCAAACGCCGCGGCCTCTCCCTTCGCGACCGGTTTCAGCGCCGAGAAATCCGGCAACTTGTCCCAGCTTCCCTCGAAGTATTGATACGTCATGTTCGGCTGGAGATTCACGTGGACGCCGCGCAGGAAGTAGTTCGCCAGCGCCTGTGCTTTCTTGTCGTCCAGATTCATCGCGGGCATTCGTCCGGACGGGCGGACTTTGAGCGGGTCTTTCAGAAACTGGATCAGACCCGGAATCGTGTATTTTTCCGCGACGTGACCGAGGTTAATCGATGTCGAGAGAGACACCGGCTCCTTCCCGATGGGATCGTGGCACGCGACGCAGCCGATCTGCTGGAAGAGCGTTTCGCCTTCCTTCACGAGCGGCAGGCTGGCGGACGCTTCGGTGACCGATCCGGTCGTGGCGAGAAACTGCACGAGCGATTCGACCTGCTGCGTTCGCTCAGCGTCGCTGAGACCCGACCACACGTCGGGCATCGTCGAACCCGGTTTGCCATGCTGCGGGTTCGCCAGAAACTTTCGCAAGAATTTGACACGCGCTCGTGATCCCACCTGATCGAGGATCGGCGACCGCTTCACCATCAACGACTTCGCCACCGCGTCGTCGGCTTTGTGACACGCCACGCAGTTGAGTTCACCGAGGAGCAGTTTTCCGGCCGTCAACGAATCAGCATCGGAGGCCGCTTCAGTGTAGAACCGTTCGAAGCCCGGCACGACCGGATGGCTTGGGGCTGCGGTGAGCGCCTTCGTGATACCGACTTTGATTCTCGGTTTGCCGTCTTCGTCCTCATCGTCCGCCGCACGTGCAGACATCGAGGCTGATGCCAGGCAGAAGGAGACCAGCACGGCAACGGGCCAATTCGTCGATCGCATCCGGAAGACTCCTCGGTAGGACGGTGAGGCAGGGCGAGTACTCCCCTCTCCCCCGGAGGGGGAGAGGGGTCGGGGGTGAGGGGCAAGCGTTCCCCAGCTTCAATTCATCACAGATCCGCGAGACACTCGCCCCTCACCCTCTGTCCCCCTCCCCCCCTCCGGGGGCGAGGGGGAATCGACTTGTACAAGAACCGCGCGACGGTTGGCAACTGTCATCGGCTCGCGCTGGCAGAATTCAACGCCTTCGTTCCCGCGTCCAGCACGCGAGCAATGGCGTCCACATCGAAAACACAGCCGCCCCAAGTTCCCCCGCCGGCTTGTTGCAGCAGCGCCCACAGACGCGTGTCGTCGGGCAACTTCGGATCGGAATGAAGTGTCATCGCCGGTTGACGAGACGCGAGTTGCTGCGTGCCCCACTCGACGTTGTGTCGTTGGTCGCCGTGACCGATCAGATCGACGCTCCCGGTCAGTTGGTTTCGGTCCACGATGATTTGAATCAGGTCGCCATCGCGGAGTTTGCCTACTGGGCCGCCCGCGAGCGCCTCCGGCCCGACGTGTCCGATGCAGGCTCCCGTCGAGACACCGGAGAACCGGGCATCGGTAATCACCGCGACTTGCTTGCCGAACGGCAGATATTTCAACGCGGCCGTGATCTGATAAATCTCTTCCATCCCCGCGCCGAGCGGGCCGCGGCACATCAGGACGACCACATCCCCCGGCTTGATCGGATTGTCGCTGCGTCCCTTGATGGCCGCGATCGCGTCCCGTTCGCTGGTGAACACACGGGCCGGTCCCACTTTGCGGTAGACTCCGTCGGGATCGACCACACTCGGGTCGATGGCGGTACTCTTGATGACCGAACCTTCCGGAGCAATGTTGCCGATGGGAAATGTCACCGTACTGGTCAGGCCGCGCTGCCGAGCCGATTCCGGTGACATGATGACATCGTCCGGGTTGACGCCGTCCCGTTCGAGCAGCGTTTGGCGCAGATGCGTGCGACGTTCGGATCGTTCCCACGCGCGAAGCACATCGCGGAGCGTGTGGCCGCTGACGTTGAGCGAGTCCAGCTTGAGCAGCCCGAGTTCGCGCAGATGCAACATGATTTCCGGCACTCCGCCAGCGAGGAACACGCGGACGGTCGGATGTCCCACCGGACCATTGGGCAAACAATCGACGATTCGCGGGACCTGCCGATTGATCCGGCTCCAATCATCGACCGTCGGCCTGCGCAATCCCGCCGCGAAGGCGATCGCCGGTAGATGCAGCAGTAGGTTCGTCGAACCGCCGCACGCGGCATGGACCACCATCGCGTTGTGGAGCGCAGCGTCGGTCACGATGTCTTTCATTGTCAGACCACGATTCTCCAAATCGACGATCGCGCGGGCGGATTGGCGGGCGATGTCGAGCCAGATCGGTTGTCCGGACGGCGCGAGTGCGGCATGTGGCAGCGTCACACCGAGCGCTTCCGCGACGACTTGCGACGTGGCGGCCGTTCCGAGGAACTGGCAACCACCACCGGGCGAACCACACGCATGGCAACCCGCTTCGGCCGCCTGATCGAGTGTGATTTCTCCGTGAGCAAACCGCGCCCCGATCGACTGCACTTTGCCCGCGTCCTCCCCTTCGGTCGGCGGCAGCGTGACGCCTCCCGGCACGATGATCCCCGGCAGGTTGTGCTGTGACACGAGGGCGAGCATCATCGCCGGCAAACCCTTGTCGCACGTCGCGACGCCGATCACGCCGCGACGTTGCGGCAGCGAACGGATCAGTCGCCGCAACACGGTGGCCGCATCGTTGCGATACGCCAGACTGTCCATCATCCCGACCGTCCCCTGCGTCCGCCCATCACACGGATCACTGACGTAGGCCGCGAACGGCAGCCGTTCGAGCCGGTCGAGTTCTTCAGCGGCAGCCCGCATCAGCAACCCGACTTCCCAATGTCCCGTGTGGTAGCCAAGCGCAATCGGATGCCCATCCTCCGCGCGAATACCTCCCTGTGTGCTGAGGATCAAAAATTGCTTGCGACCAAGCTGCGAGGGGTCCCATCCCATCCCCGCGTTCTGAGTCAGACCAAACAAATCACCGCTCGGGCTATCGAGCAGCAGTTCTGGAGTCAGCGGCAAACGACCCTGCGGACCGGGGGCTCGCGTGAGGACTTCGTGAAGTTTGAGGTCGGCAGTGTCGAGCAGTTGTTGCAGGTCGATTGGCATGGGCGATTCTTTCGATAAACGGACGCGTGACATCCTGACCAATGGTGATTCCCTATCGGCTGGAGTGGTGCCTATAATGATTCGCATTACCACGAAGGGCAAGTTGCCGAAGAGAGACTGTCGCCCCTTCTTTTGGGAGCAGGACTGAATTTGTGAAACTAACGAGGGCAAGAAAGAATGCGTCCCTGTTTTTGAAACGATGCCTCTCTGCGACCTCCGCGCCTCTGCGTGATCAATCCTTAATCAACGTAATGTCTCACGCAGAGGCGCGGAGGTCGCAGAGAGCAAACGGTGAAAAAACTTTGATTCCGAGTCGCTCGCCCCTCACCCCCGACCCCTCTCCCCCTTCGGGGGCGAGGGGAGAATAAGTTGCCATGCCACTGAACGTTCTCGACCGACCGCCGGAAGTTCACGAAGACCCGCTCGATGTCATCGACGAGATCGAGCGGCTCAAGCGCGAGCACGATGCGGTGATCTTGGGACATTACTACACAGATGGTGACATCCAGGACATCGCGGATTTCACCGGTGACAGCTTGAAGCTGGCTCGCGATGCGACACGGGTGCCGAACAAGACGATCGTGTTCTGCGGTGTGCATTTCATGGCCGAGTCGGCGAAGATACTCAGCCCCGAAAAGCGGGTGCTGTTGCCGGACCTGCTGGCTGGCTGTTCACTGGCGGAGAGCTGTCCGCCGGAGAAACTTGCCGCTTTTCAGCGCGAACTGCGCGGGCAGGGGCACGACATCGTGACGGTCGCGTACATCAACACGTCGGCAGCGGTGAAGAGTTTGTGCGATTGGATCGTCACCAGTGGCAATGCCCGCGAGATCATCGACCGCGTGCCGGCGGACAAGGAAATCCTGTTCGTCCCCGATCAGCATTTGGGACGCTACCTGTCGGAAGTGACGGGCCGGAAGATGATTCTGTGGCCGGGATCGTGCATGGTCCACGACATTTTCAGCCTGCAAGATTTGCTGCGTGTAAAACGGAGCAACCCCGGCAGTGTGATCCTCGCCCATCCCGAATGCCCGCGAAACATCCTCGAAGTGTCCGACGTGATTGGCGGCACCGAGAAACTGCGGAAGCATGTGGCGGGCGTGGTCACGCCAACGACGTTTCTGGTGGCGACCGAACCGGCGATGATTCACGCGTTCCAAAAGGTCGCGCCACAGCACACGTATCTGATGGTCCCCGGCATCATGGCGTCCGATGGAACGACGTGCGCGTGCAATCGCTGCCCACACATGGCTCGCAATACGCTCGGCAAGGTCCGCGATTGCCTGAGGGAATTGCGGCCGGAGATCACGTGGCAGCCGTATTACGACGGGGCACGGGCGGTGTTGCAGCGGAGTATTTTGGAAGGGTGAGGGGGAATTGTACTGAATACTGAGTACTGAGTACCGAGTGCTCAGTGCTGATTGATACGGAGAAAGATGCAGGCATGCTGCCGAATCTGAGATTTGACATTCGAGATTTGAAATGCATATCCCGGGCCATGCTCGCGGTCGCGCTGCTGGCGTTGACTGTTGTTCCGGCTTCAGCCGATCTCATCACACTCAAATCTGGTGGCGAACTCCGCGGACAGATCCAAGCGGCGAAGGACAGCAAGGCCACGACGCCGTACGTCATCAAAACGCTGGCGGGGAGTGTGGTCGAAGTGGCTCGCGATGAGGTGGAGTCGGTCACGCGGCGACGGGTGGTGATCGAGGAGTACGAGGTGCGAGTGAGGGAGACCGCCGATACGGTCGAGGCGCAGTGGGAACTGGCCGAGTGGTGCCGCGAGCGGTCGATGACTCCGCAGCGCCGCACGCACTTGGAGCGGATCGTCGAACTCGACCCGCGGCACGATCGGGCACATCGTGGACTGGGTCACGTCTACGAACAAGGGCGCTGGACCACGCAGGACGAAATCATGTCCGCCCGCGGTTATGTCAAGCACAAGGGTCGCTGGGTCCTGCCGCAGGAACTCGCGTTGATGGAGGAAGAGAAGCGCGAGACCGAGGCGGAGAAGGCGTGGTTCAAACGAATCAAAATGTGGCAGGGGTGGCTTACTGACATTGGCAAACCTGACCGACAGCAGGAAGCCTACCGCAGCTTGGTAGCCATTGATGATCCGCATGCCGTCCCGGCCCTCATCAAAACGTTCTACGGAGCCGCAAACGAGGACCAGCGGCTAATGTATGTCGGCATCCTCAAGCAGATTGACAGCGAGAAGGCGGCGGGGGCGTTGACGTTGCAGTCGCTGCATGATGAATCGGACTCGGTTCGGACGGCGGCGATTGCCGGCATCCGTGCGGCGTACCGCGAGAAGGCGATTCGTGCGTACGTGGGTGCGCTCAAGCACGGCGTGAATCAAATTGTCCTGCGAGCTGGCGAGGCGCTGGGGACGATCGGAGACGAAGCGATCGTCCCGGCGCTGATCGATGCGCTCGTGACCACGCACCGCTACAAAGTGACCGTGCCGGGTGGTGCGGGAACGACGGTGTCGATGTCGTCGGACGGGAACCTCGTTCCCAATGGCATTTCACTCCCGCCTGAAATCGCTGGCATGCTGCTCACCGGGCAGCTTCCGTTCGGGGTCCAAGTGGGTCCCCAGCCAGGGGCCGTCAGCCAGCAAGTCACGGTCAAACGCGACGAACAGAACGTGACGGTGCTGACCGCACTGCAAAACCTCACCGGCGAGAATCTCGGATACGACGAGTTGTTGTGGAAGAGATGGTGGACAGAAAAGTCGGCCGGCGGAGCGAACGCAAAGTCGAAGACGAAACGGTAGGGAACCGGGACAAAACAACTTCTCGGTTTCCAGTTCCCCTCTCCCCAAAGGGGAGAGGGGAGAAAGAAAACATGGGAATTGGCGGCATGTCACAGACATCGACGGGGTCTCTTTCGAGAGCGATTCGACAACAACTCGAAGGGCTGGAGCGCGCTGGATTGACTCACCTGCCGCGCCGCAAATCGCCTCGTGCGGATCAGTCGCCTCGCCCGCTTGCAACATCCCCCGCTGCTCCCACGGAGAACTTCGTGCCGAAACCCAAATTGTCGCCGGTCTCAGCCAGCCCGACGTTGGCAGCGCCATTCAGTCCCATTTCTCAGCCCGTACAGCCGGAGATCAAACTCTCACGAGACGATCGCACGCAGCGGCTGGCAGTTCTCAACGAGACGGTGAAGCAATGCCAACGCTGTTCGGAACTGGCGAGCACTCGCAAGCAAACCGTGTTTGGCGTCGGTAACGCGGAAGCGCGGATCGTGTTCATCGGCGAAGCCCCCGGTGCGGACGAAGATGCACAGGGTGAACCATTCGTGGGCCGAGCCGGGCAGTTGCTCAACAAGATCATCGAAGCGTGCGGGATGAAGCGAGAGGACGTCTACATCTGCAACATCCTGAAATGCCGTCCGCCGGGCAATCGCACGCCGGCTCCGGATGAGTGCGTGAACTGTCGCGAATACCTGCTCGGCCAGCTCGGAACGATCGACCCCGAGTACATCGTCTGCTGGGGGACGGTTGCCGCGCAAAACCTGCTGAGCATGGATTGGACGATCGGAAAGATGCGGAAACGGTTCTACCAATTCGGCCGAGCCAAAGTCCTCTGCACGTATCACCCGTCCTACCTGCTCCGCAATCCCGCCGCCAAGAAAGATGTGTGGGAGGACATGAAGCTCCTGTTCGCGGACATGGGGAAGACGCTGACGCCGTGACGATCCTCACGCGGCCCGAGTTGAATCGTTTATTGGGACTCAGATTGATATTTGCGCCGCCACCGAGTTCATCTCGGTGGTTCCCGACAAGCGGGGTGGCGTCGCGCAAACATCAATCTGAGTCCCAAAAAACGAGCGAGCGCGTTCCGCAGGAAAGAACTCAACTCACCTTCCGTAGCTTCGTCACCCGTCCCGTGGGCACCCATTCGACGACGAAGATGTTGCCGTCCTTGTCGTAGCAGGCGTCGTGGGGATGGACGAAGCGGCCGTTTTGCCACAGGCTGGGGTTGCCGCGCACTGGGAATTTTCCGTCACCCAACACTTGCTTCGTCCAGTCGGGATCGTATCCCAGGTGCGCGATCACCTTGTTGTCCTTGCCGAGCAGCGTGACGCGCGCGTGCAGGTCGGGAACCAGCAGCACGTCTCCACGAATATCGAAGTGAGCGGGGAAGCTGACGTCGGTCACGAACCCGATGTGCTTGCCATCCAGCGTGAAGTATTGCAGCCGGGCGTTGGCCCTGTCGGCGACGACGAGCGACACGTCGCGGCCGGAACGGTTGTCGAGCCAGATTCCGTGCGGGGTGCTCATCTGGCCCGGTTCCTTGCCGGCTCCGCCCCACGAGCGGACCCACTTGCCGTCCTTGTCGTACTGATGGATGAAATGCGACCCGTATCCGTCGGCGATGTAAAACCCGCCATCGGGGGCGAAGCAAATGTTCGTCGGGCTATACCGGGCTTTCGGATCGTCGTACTTGCCCGTCTCCATCGGTCGCCCCTTCGCCCAGAGCAACTCTCCCTTCAATGTCATTTTCGCGACGATGCCATGCTTTACGTCGCACAGGTACAGGAATTCTTCGTTCCCTTCCTTGCGGATGTCGATCCCGTGACCACCGCCGTGGAAGCAGTCACCAAACGACCGCACGAATTTTCCGGCGGGGTCGAACACAGCGATCGAATCCATCGGCTCGGGAGCGTGCGAGCGGTGCTTGATGTAGATCAGTCCAGCCTCGTCCACCGCCACGCCATGCGTTTCGCCCCACTTGATGTGGCTCGGGACTTCACCCCAGCCGTGATGGCATTCGTACTTGAAGTCGCCATCCCCGACGATCGCGTTCTTCGTCCCCGCCTTGTCGGCCGCATTGACGATCGTCGGCCCTTTCGTCGCGGCAACCGCGATGGCTCCCGCGCCAACCGCTTTCAAAAATGTCCGGCGAGACGACGACGTCCGGCGATCAGTTCGAACTGTGAACTTGTGCGGCAGGGGTGACATGACTTGTCCTTTCGATGGGAAATCCGAATTCACTCCACTTCGACCCACAGCGAGAGCTGGACCGCGGCGTTGAGTGGCATTTCGCTGACGCCCACGGCGACTCGCGTGTGCTTGCCGGCGTCGCCAAACAGTTCGACCAGCAATTCCGACGCACCGTTGAGAACTTGCGGCTGGCCGCGAAAACCGTGAGCCGAATGCACGTAGCCTTCGACTCGTACCACGCGCCGGACGACCTCCAGGCTGCCAACGCACGCCTTGACTTGCGCCAGCGCGTTGAGGACACACAACCGGGCTGCGTTGTACCCATCCTGTTCGTGCAGGTTGTCGCCGAGTTTTCCCTCGAACGCGATCTGCTTGCCGACAAACGGTAGTTGGCCGCTCGTGATCACGAGGTTCCCGGTGCGCAACACCGGCACATAAAACCCCACGGCGGCTGGTGCCGGTGGCAACTCCAACTGCAAATTGGCG
>JACRIH010000227.1 GCA_016235885.1 Planctomycetales bacterium
CCCCCCACACCCCCGGCCCCTCTCCCCCCAATGGGGCGAGGGGAGTTTTCGGTGCTACTTCGCCGAGGCGACGCGCACGTTGCGGAACTTTACGAGCGTGTTGTGATTTTGCAGGCCGAGGAATCCCTTCGTCTGACGCTGTTTCAACAGCGGGTGCGATTCGGCAGTGATGTCCACCACGGTGACGCCGTTGAGAATCGAGGTCACGTGCTGGCCCACGCAGGTGAGTTCGAGCGTGTTCCACTGACCGGCCGGATGCATGGCTCGCGGTTTGGCTCCGCAAATGTCGTACACCGACGCGGAGTATTGGTAGTCCTTGAGATTGCGGTACTGCGCGGCTTCGTCGTCGAGCAGTTGCACTTCAAAGCCGGCGGGAGGCGCGGTGTCGTTTTCGCGGTGGTGATTGCCGTCGGCGGGAACGCGCACGTAGACTCCGCTGTTTCCGCCAGCAGTGACGAGGAATTCCAGACGCAGACTGAAATCGCCGAACTGTTCGACACTCTTCAACCACGGGCCGGGTTGGCCGGTGCAGTGGAGTTCGCCATCCTGCACGACCCAGCATTTGTCGGCCGCGGCACCGCCTCCCTCCCAGCCGGTCAAGTCTTTGCCATTGAACAGCGGTTTGTAATCCAGTTCGGTGATGTGGATGTTGCGGAACTGGAACTGGCCCCCCTTCGTGACTTCGCACTGCAATCCCACGTGGCCGGCGCGATGTTTGATTCCGCTGGCCTTCCACGCCTTCTTGCCGTTGATCGTGAGTTCCACCGTGTCGCCGATGACCGTGATGTCGAACGCATTCCACTCGCCCGGCTTGATCAGGCCGGTCGATTCGGCTCCCTTGAGGTTTTTGATGTTCCCTTCCTGCCCTTGCAGCAGGTTGATCTGGTAGCCGTCGCGAGCGAACGGCTTGCCGGGGTCGGGAGGCGTGCGGATGTAAATGCCGGAATCGTAGTCGGCGGCCTGGAGTGCCTTCCATTCGACATGCATCTTAAAATCGGCGTAGGTGAAATCGCTGCGCAGCCAGCCGTTGCCATTTTTCAACTGCAGCAGGCCGTCTGCGACCGTGGCTTCGGCTTCGTTGAGCACGGTCCAGCCTTGCAGTGTCTGGCCATCGAAAAGAGACGACTTGGCGGCGGCCGCTCGGTCGGCTTGAGCCAGCGCCGTCATCGGAATCAACAGCACAACTGCGACCAATCCGCGGCACAACCCGCACCACCGGCTGAACGTGTTGCCGAGCATTCTGTCAAAACGCGGGCGTGTCATGGCGCTGCTCCTGTTGAGGGTGATGGAGGGAACAAAATCTCAGCACCCGGGAAATCTGTGAACTACAGTTGGGCCGGATACTATCATTCCGCCAATCCGCCGGGCAACGGTCTCGATGTCTCAATCAGCATCATCAGCCACACTGGATCTCGACAACACGCTGGTTGTGTCCGAACCGACCGCGCGTCACTCGGGAGTGGGGATGGAGCTGGTGCGAACCAGTGAGCGGGAATCCGATTCGGCAAGCGGGCAACGACGACGCCTGCGTGCTGTGGGGATCATGCTGTGTGCGACAGTGGTGATTTATTTCATTCGCGGGTTTTTGGAAGGTGAACTTCTGTTGTTGCCGTTGCGCAGCACGATGACCGCCTCGCTGTGCGGATTGGTGGCCGCGCTGGCCAGCCCTCGTCGGTTTTCGCTCCGCCACCTCCGGTTTGTCGAATTGGCGCTGCTGGGTCTGACGGGCTTGTTCCTGGCAGTCTACCAGTACGACATCATTCGCCATCGGTTGATGCTCGGCAACCCGGCACAGGCGCTTGTCGCACTTCAGGGGTGCGTGACCTACGTCTTTGCGACAATGGTTCTGTATGCCGTGTTCGTCCCCAACACTCCGCGACGCACTGCAACCGTGGTCGTGCCACTCGCTCTATTGCCGATGTTCGTTCTGTTGTTGATGAAGTTGGGCCACGCTGAAATGCAACTGGCACTCGATTATCTGTTTGCCTATGACAGCCTCTCGGATTGCGTGATGTTTCTGGGCTTGGGGGCTGCGGCCGCGGTTTTCACATCCCATACGATTCACGAATTGCAGGAAGAAGCGCTGAAGGCTCGGCAATTGGGTCAGTATCGCCTGGTGAAACTCATTGGCTCCGGAGGGATGGGCGAGGTCTATCTGGCCGAGCATCAGCTTCTCCGCCGGCCATGTGCGATCAAGCTGATCCGTCCCAGTCGCCAGACCGACCCCGCGTCACTGGAACGTTTCGAACGCGAGGTTCAACTCACCGCTCAGTTGTCGCATCCCAACACGATCGACATCTTCGACTACGGCCGGACTGCGGACGGCACGTTCTATTACGTGATGGAATACCTGCCGGGGATGAATCTGTTCGATCTCGTCGAAGAGTTCGGCCCCATGCCGCCGGCACGAGTCGTCCACTTTCTGCGGCAGACGGCGCGGGCTTTGCGCGAAGCTCACGAAGCGGGACTGATCCATCGCGACATCAAACCGGCCAACATTTTCTCTGCCAAACGTGGCGGTGTCTACGATGTCGCCAAGCTGTTGGACTTTGGCCTGGTCAGGCCGATGCGCGAAAACCCAACGGCCAACGCAGGTGATCCCAGCATGATCAGTGGTTCGCCGTTTTACATCGCTCCCGAGGAAGTTCTCTCGGGCGGGACCGTTGATGTCCGCAGCGACATTTACTCGCTCGGTGCGACGGGCTATTACCTGCTCACCGGCCGACCTCCCTTTCAAGGCTCGAATGCCGTGCAGTTGATGGTCGCGCATGTCAACGAAAAAGTCGTCTCGCCGACATCGCTGCAATCGGGCATCCCCGTCGAATTGGAAGCAGTGATCCTCCGCTGCCTCGCCAAGCAGCCTTCCGATCGGTTCGTCGATGCGCAGGCGCTCGAACGAGCCCTCGCCGGGTGTCCCGTCGCGGGGCGCTGGACGTACGAAGACGCCCAGCGCTGGTGGGAAGATCGTGGCTTGGCCTGATCGTTGAGACGGACGGGAGTAGGCAGTGGGCTGTCGGCAGTCGTGCCTGACAGATTTTCCCTGTTGCCAACTGCCCACTTCCCACTGCCCCCACCGTCGCCGCCGGACGTTGACACTCTCCGCCAGCGTGCCTACGCTAACCCTCGCAGACACCTTCGGGGCAGAAGCCCGTTTTTTTTCGCGTGTTCCGCAGTCGCGGTCGTCTCTAGCGTGGGAACAGGTTCATGGGACACATTCGGTGGATTCGCTGGCGGTGCGTCATCGGAATCGCGGTCTTGGTGTTGAGTTCCGCTTCGGCGTGGGCTTGGCAGGCGGCGGCGACCAAGTCCAGCAGCAAAGAGGACACGGCTCCGGAGAGCGCTGGCCAGGAAGTCGTCATCAAACGCGAAGCGATCACGATCGTTCCGCCAGAAACCTACAAAGTGTCTCTGCAACTTCATCCGGCCAAGTTGCTCGACATGACCGCGCCGCTGGATGGCATTGTCCGGTCGGTGACGGCTCAGCCAGGACAAAAGCTTGCGAAGGAAGCCGACCCCATCCGCTTGGACGATTCCCGTCCGAGCCTGATCCTCCGCCGAGCCAAAGCCCACGTGCAAGCGGCCACCATCGAGAAAAAGATGGCGCAGGCGAAAAATGATTCCGATTTGGTCGCGCTCGCCGACGCGCGGCTCGAAGCGGCCCAAGCCGACTTCGAACTGGCCCAATCTGACGTCAGCCGCGCCATCATCCGCACTCCGTTCGCTGGCAATTCGTTGCGAGTCCATGTGGTCGAGGGCCAATTCGTCAGGGCAGGGGACCGGCTGCTGTCTCTGGCGGACACATCGAAGCTGCAAGTCGAAATCCCGATCGACCGGTCGCAGGCCAAAGTCGGCGACCAGATCGAACTGAAAGTCGAGGGCGCCGCGATCAACGCCAAAATCGAGGCCCTTCTGCCACTGGCCTCGCAGTTCGAGTCGATGCGCGATCTGGCCGCGTCGCCGGCATCGGCACTCGTCTCGATCGACAACGCGCAGGGTAAGCTGGCCGCTGGGCAAACCGTCCACACCAAACTGATCCCACTCGAACCTGTGGCACTCGTCCCCAGTGTCGGCGTCACCAACGTGCCCGACGGGAATCGCAAAGTTCAGGTGCTGCGATCTCGCGTCGTGCGGAATATCGTCGTGCAAATCCTCGCGCAGGTTGGCACCGAACGAGTGTACATTTCCGGCCCGCTGATCGCGGGAGATGAAATCATTGTGAACAGTTCGCAGGAACTACCAGACGGCACCGTACTACGCAGCCGAGCCGGCGGAGATTCTCTCGAAGTCGCCGCACCGAAGGGTTCCAACCCGGCAACAACTCGTCCCGCCGCCGGAAAGACGAACACGAAATCTGGCTTCTGACCACTTGGGATCGTTTGACGGACGGGCAGGGTGCCCATCCTACAGTCCTCCGACCTCTGACTCCCGGCCTCGATCATGTCCACCGGCGATTTCATAATCGACAAGTACAAGATGCTGTCCCCCCTGGCCACCGGCACGACAACGCAGGTGTGGGAGGTCACCGAAGTCAACTCGCCCAAGCGCGTGGCGATGAAGCTGCTCCTCCCGGAAGCCTTCAAGATTCCCGCCAACAAGACGTCCCTCAAGCACGAGCACAAGGCGGGCAAGGTGTTCGACCATCCGAACATCATCAAGTTTCACGAACTGGTCCTGTCCAAGACTCAGGGCTACTTCATCATGGAGTTGTTCCGTGCTCCGAACTTGAAGCAGCAGATCAAGACCGATCTGAACATGGTGCATGTGCGGTTCAAGCGGTTCGTGGAATTGGCCTGCCTGGCTCTGGACCATGTTCACGAGAAGGGATGGCTGCACAAGGACATCAAGCCGGACAATCTGCTGATCAACAAGGGTTCGGAACTGAAACTCATCGACTTCTCACTCTCCTCACCGGCGGGAGGTGCGTTGTCGGGATTGTTCGGAGGCAAAGGGGCGATCCAGGGAACGCGAACCTACATGGCCCCCGAGCAAATCCTCAACAAGAAGCTGTCGTTTCAAACCGACCTGTACAGCCTGGGGATTACGATGTTCGAAATGCTGACCGGCAAACCACCGTTCTTTGGCGGCACACCGAAAGCCCTGCTGATGGCACACCTCGGCGAGGCGGCTCCCAATCCCTCCTTCTACAACAAGAACGTGACTCCCGAGATGGACCGGATTGTTTCGCGTCTGCTGTCGAAGAAACCCGCAAACCGCCACAAGCGCGCCGCCGAAGTTTGGGGCGAGTTGCGTGCGATCGACGTGTTCAAAGAAGCGGTCAGAGATTACGTCGCGCCAACCGAGGCGGAGAAAAGAGTCGCTGCGGCCGCCGCGTCGAGCGGGGAAAGTGATCGCCTCGACAGCCGTGCGGATCATTTGCGTCAAGAAGCGATCAGGGAGAATCCGGAACTCGGCGCGGAACACGAAGCGGAACGAGCCGCCTTCAAGTCCAGAAAGGCCGCGAGCGCCGCCGCCACCGCCAAGCGGGTTGAGGCCGCGACTCCGGCCGCTCCGCCGGCTGCGGTTGTCCCACCAACTCCCGCATGGCCAGCCGCTGCGATGGGCTACCCGCAACCCATGCCCGGGATGCCGATGCCGTTCCCCGGTTATCCGCCCGGAATGCCCGGATACGGAATGCCCCCGGGATACATGCCCGGCATGCCGTATCCGTATCCGCAGCAGCCGATGATGCCACCGATGATGCCACCGCCGATGATGCCACCGCCGATGATGCCACCGCCGATGGTCGCGCCACCGATGATGCCGCCGGTGGCACCGCAGCCCGTCGCACCCCAACCCGCAGCGCCTGCGCCGGCTCAAGCGCGACCAACGACGCCAACCGCGCCGGCACCCGCAGCCCCTCGACCAGCAACTCCGGCCGCAGCCGCTCCGGTCGCCAAACCCAAACCCGCTGCCGCCAAGCCGAAACCGGCTGCCGCACCCGCAAATTCAAAGCCACCGAGCGACGGCTTCAACATCTCCGACTTGGACGGATTCGACCAACTCGAATCGACCAAGTGATTCCGTGTCTTCTTGCAACTGCACCAATTGACAATGCCTGACGACCTGCACCGCCTGCCGTTCGAGCGTCCGATCTACGAGCGTGAAACCCACCTCACCGAACTCGAACGACAGCACACCGATGCTCCAACCGAAGCGCTCGAAGAGGAAATCCGCAAGCTGCGCGTCGAAGTCACCCGGCGGAAACGCGAAGTGTTCGAGACGCTCGATCCCGCCGACTTGGTCAAGGTCTCCCGCCACCCGAACCGCCCGCAAACGCTCGACTACATCGAATTGATTTTCGACGAGTTCGTCGAGCTGCACGGCGACCGCTCATTCGGCGACGACCGCGCGATCCTCACCGGATTCGCCAAGCTCGACGACCGGCAGGTGATGTTCATCGGCCAGCAAAAGGGAAGAAACATGAAGGAGCGCACCGAGTACAACTACGGCTGCGCTCACCCCGAGGGATACAAGAAGGCTCTCGTCCGGATGGAAATGGCGGCCAAGTTCGGTCTGCCGATCATCTGTTTCATCGACACTCCCGGTGCCTACCCCGGAGTCGGTGCCGAGGAGCGGGGCCAGGCGTACCACATCGCGCTCAACCTCCGCGAAATGTCGCAGATCAAAACGCCCATCGTCTGCGTCGTGATCGGGGAGGGGGGGTCAGGCGGCGCGCTCGGCATCGGAATCGGCGACCACATCGCCGTCCTCCAGCATGCGTACTACTCCGTCATCAGCCCTGAAGGCTGCGCCGGCATCCTGTGGAAGAACTCGTCGTTCGCCGACCAGGCCGCCCGCGCCCTCAAATTCACCAGCAAAGATTTACTCCGGTTTGGCGTGGTGGACGAGATCGTCCCCGAACCGCTCGGCGGCGCCCACCGCGATCACCGCCAGATGGCCAATTTTTTGAAGGGCAGCCTCAACAGCGCCCTCCGAAAACTCTGCGCCATCCCACTCGACCGACTCGTGGACCGCCGCTACGACAAGTTCCGCAAGATCGGAATGTTTGAAGAATCCGCTGTCGCCGAAGCGAGCTAGCGGACCAACAGAGCGGAATTGACACGTAGCCGCACTCGCCAGAGTGCGGGCGTCCCGCGTTCTGGCGAAACGCGGCTACCTCTCATCTCAGGTTTGATCGAGCACGAGCGATGTTAGACAAGCTGTCCTTGATTGCCGTGTGGACTGGGACAGTCGTTGGGGTGGTAGTTCTCTGGCGAAAAGCTCGTTGGTTACGACCCCGATTGAGACATGTATTTCGAGGGTTGCTCTGCGCCGTTTTTCTGGCACCTGCCTCGATACTCATCCCGGCATGGTTCTTTCTGATTAGGATCGCATACCGCCGGACTGTCGATGGCAGCGAATGGCCGAAGGCTTGGGGGAACGACGGAGCCGCATTGATTGGAGTGGAGGGCGCGGTCATCGCGATCTTTGCGGTCGCTGTCCTGGTAAGCCGGACACTGACAATAGACAACGAGAAGCCTTGAACGCCTCAGTTTTTCCCCACACCCAACGTCCGATAATGTCTGTTATGTTTACTTCGGTCTTGGGTTTTCCTCGGGGATTCCAGCGGTTTTCAAAGCCGTCGCCACGCTGACAATCAGCCGGAAAATCCCCTGCCCTTTCACTCGCTCGACTATTTCTCGGTTCGCCGCAACCGTTCGCGGAGAGCCTGACTCAGTCGCGACTCGGGAACGCCGAGTCGTTCCAACTGCCGGACGATTCGCTCGTCGAGCGGTGACGTCACATCGGTGTCCGGATCGAGATCGGTCGCGCCGCCGGTGAGATCGATCAGCCAGTCGTGCAAAGCCGCAGCAGCGACCTGATCGGGCACGCCGGACAAACCGGCTCGGATTTCGCCAGCCAACGCCGACCGTTCCCGAGCGTTCGCCGACAGCACGCGCACGACTCCGGAGATCAATTCGTCTCGACGACCCGGCGGCCGATCGGCATCCCGCGTCGTCGTCGATCCGGCACCGGTCGGGTCGCTGGCAGGCGAGGGGGGTAGCTTCGGCAGTTTCGACTTGATCGAATCCCACAGCCCGGTCGATCCACCGGTCGACGCCTTGCCTGTCGAATCCGACGACTCTTCCGAGGAACTTCCGCCGAACAGATTGGGCAGATGTTTCAACAAATCGGCCAGCGGCGGACCATCGGAATCTTCGCCGGACGCCGGTCGCTCATCGACGATCCTGTCACCCGGTTCGTCGGCCCGGCCGTCCGCGGCTTCGTCCACCGGTCGATACCCTGCCCCCCCGCGACGCGGCTGGAAGTCCACCGGCGACTCGCGATCCGCAGCTCGCAAGTGGTCGTGAGAAACAGGAATGCCGAAGTGATCGTACTTCTCCAGCACATGTTCGATCTCGCGCGGCATGATCGGATGCAACTTCCGAAAAATCGTCTCTGCCGCGTAGCCGCTGTTCGTTTTCAAAATGTAATCGCGAGCGCTCGTCGACAGTCCCACCAGAAAAAATGTCAGCACGAGCGCGATCAGCGCTCCCTTCGCCAAACCAAAAATTGCGCCGAGGTGGCTGTCGAACTCCTGAAACTTCGTCTCCTCCAGCCAACCGCGCAGCGTCCTCGCGATGGCGAACGAGACGAATGAGAATCCCATGTAGATCACGAGCATCGCCACCCACCGATTCAGCGGCGGATCGAGTTTGATGTGCGGCGTGACGTAGAGCGACAGCGGAGTTGCAAACAGAAAGCACAGAAGAATGGCGCCGATCCACGCCACCTGCCACGCCAACCCCCGCGACGCTCCGCGCCACGTGGCCAGCACCAGAATGAGCAGTATCAATCCATCGTAAATCATCGCAGCTCAAACTCCCTTTCGAACAAACGGGTTTGCGGACCGTTTCAGCGCGCGGGAGTATAGTCACGCCGGTCGATTTGCCTGAAGGGCAAGTTGGTGGACGGTGGATGGTGGACAGTGGACGGAGAGCATCGGTGGACAGCGTCGAGATTTGTATCGCGAACATCTCTGTCCACCGTTCACCGTCCACCGTCCACCCTCAAAACGTCTTCCGGCTATCGAGCAGCAACGTCACCGGACCATCGTTCACAAGCTCCACCTCCATGTGCTGCTGGAACTGACCAGTCGCGACGGTGATCCCCTGCTCTCGCACGACCGCGACGAACTGCTGGTAGAGTTCGTTCGCCAGTTCGGGACGGGCCGCGTGATCGAAACTCGGACGACGTCCCTTGCGACAGTCCCCCAGCAGCGTGAATTGGCTGACCACGAGCATCGACCCACCGACATCAGCCAGCGCGAGGTTCATCTTCCCCGCGTCGTCCTCGAAGACTCGCAGGCCGGCGATCTTCTGCGCGAGAAACTGAACGTCGTCTGACGAATCATCCGCCGCCACGCCGAGCAGCACGAGGAACCCGCGTTGGATTTCACCGACGACCGCGCAGGATACCCGGACGCTCGCTCGTGACACTCGTTGAACAACGGCTCGCATGGATCACTTCCGAAATCTGAAATGTGAAATCTCAAATCTAAAACCGCCCCCTGCTCCGCTCCTTCGCTGGCAGCACTTCCAGGCATGTCGTCCACCAGCCATCGAGGATGGTCGTGACGAATTCCTCCGGCAACTTCTCCTGCCGCATCTCGAACGCGAGACGTTCGTGATCGTACTCGATGGGGACGAATTCCACGGCAACCCTGCTCCCCTCTCCCCCGATGGGGAGAGGGAGAACGCTCACCAGCGTGTACCACACGCGCGTCGTCCCGTCATTCTCCGGCCGGCCGAGCACGCCCACGTTCACAAACTGCCGACCGCTCGGCAAACTGCGCTGCCAGTGCAGACCCGTGTGTGTGCCCAGGATCAGATCGGCTTCGTAATCGGCGGTCAGCTTGTCGAGGAACTGCGTGCTCGTCGTCGATTCCCACAAAAACTCGTTCGTCTTCCGCGGGCTGCCGTGACACAGCAGCAATCGCACACCGTCCACCTCCAGGCGCAAGCTCGGCGGCAAGGTCCGCAGCCATTCGCGATTCGCCGCGCTGGTGTTGGCAAACGTGTAGTCGTAGCTGAGCTGAGCAAAATGATTGTCGCGCGGATCGGTGTATCCGCAGCGGCAGTCGTCCAGCCCGTTCCCCACGCTGTGATCGTAGTTCCCCTGAATGCACGTCACGCCCTGCTCGCGCAGCAGCGGAAACACCCGATCCGGATGCGGCCCGAACGCACCGAGATCGCCAAGACAATACAACTCCCCTGCCCCACGTCGCCGCGCGTCAGCAATCGCGGCTTCGAGCGCGAGGTAGTTGTTGTAGATGCCGCCGAGGAATGCGAGAAGCATAGGTGTCGTTGCTAAGGAGTGATCGAGAAACAAGTGTCCGATTTGCGTCCGGTTCAGCAACACGTCGCGCGGCAAAGTCTGTGCGTTGTTTGAAGCCTCGCAGGGTTCCCCGCGCGACTCTGCTGGGAAGCAGTCATTCCCGACCTCATCTTTTGCGACGGGAACTGTTGTCCCCGTCTTTCATTCGCGCTCACCTCCATTCGCGCGGAAATTGTCCTGCGCGAATGGAGGTGAGCGCGAATGAAAGACGCGACAGTAATCTCTCGAACGGTCCTAACCTGAATGAGTTGATCCGGTGTCGGGTACAACCTGCGAATCTCTGTCAGTCAGCGCGAAGATCTTCTATCCACTGTGCGTCCGGCGTGACCAGTACTGGCGAGATATCCAGTTGCTCTGCAACGAGGATTTGGAAAAGCTCCCAAACTTCTCTCCGACTCCAACCAGCCCCTTGCTCCGTCAGTCTCTGGTGATTCAAACGTCGGACAGCCCAGACGAGACTACGAAGCGTTGTGCAATGGCACGGCACGGCGGACTTGAGCAGCGGCGTTCCGTGCAGAAATAGTTGATACAGAATGAGCCAACCAATGAGAAGGACGAACAATGCCACGAGGGCATTCAGGTAGTCCAGCGTCAACAGGATTACTATCAGAGACCCCGTGAACGAGAATACCAGAGCCACTCCGCGCAGAGGTTCGGAGTGCTCCAACTTGGGCAGCTCCAAACCAAGACGATTGGAAAGTCGGGTCCAGACTGCGCGACGGTTGTGACAATGTATGACAGTGTCCGTAAGAGTCGTCGGCCGGATCGTCCTACGAGGAATTCCGCAGATGTCCGAAAGTTCTCGCCGGAACCGAAGAAACAGACCAAGCGAACCGCGTGTCGATCCCGTGAGCATGCCCTTCTTCGACAGTTCCTCCACGATCAGGTCGTGCATGTCACCGACGGTTCGGCAATCTAGAAGCCGCGACTCCGAAAGCTGGATCTGAAATACATCCTCGACTTCCAACATGATCTCCACCATTTCGAGTCCCATTCTGGCTCCCTCAGATTCTCTTAGCCGACGGGTTCGTGCAGATGGCTCCATACTGGTAGCACGTGAGACACGCCGAATGGCGCAGCGAGTACGCGACGTTCGCGGAGTCGAGCGAATCACCCAGCCGGGCGTCCGGGGCGTCGAGGAGGATCGGGCAGACGTAAACTCCGCGGTTCGTGACGACTCGGCTGTGCTGGCAGATCAGTTGGCTGGTGTCGTAGTCGCGGAGCATGTCGGCGGTCACGAAGTCGTGCGGGCCGTAGCCTTCCGTGCGCGATGCTTCGGCTCCGATTTGCAGACGCGGAAGAATTTTTAGACGCGGTCGCGTGCAGCCGTGCTGAGCCAGCACGCGGCGAAACTGGTCGAGCACGCGGTCGTCTTCATCGTCTTCCCACACCCGCGTCATCGTGATGATCGGCAGGAAGCCGTGTTCGACGAGCAGCCGCACGCCGCGCATCGCTTTCTCGAATACCCCAGCCCCGCGAATCGGATCGTTGGTCTCGGGCGTCGGCCCATCCAGCGACACACGGAATTCGAGGCTGTACACACTCCCCTGCTCTGCCCGCTTCAACCGGTCGAGCCATTCCGGTTTGAGCACGGTCGCGTTCGTCAGTGCCGTCGCGGGGCCGTAGTCGAGCGTGCGTTCGAGAATCGCCACAAGATCACGATTCAGAAACGGTTCGCCTCCGGTGAAGTAATACTCCTTCACACCCCAGCGAACGGACTCCGCAAGTTGCCGCTCGACTTCATCCAGCGTCAAAAACCCAAAACTGTCGTTGTGCGGACTGCAACTGATGAAGCAGTGCGTGCAGGTCAGGTTGCAGAGCGTCCCCCCGACTTGGAACCAGAGTTCGTCGAGTGATCCGAGTGGCACGAGCGGTGGGGGCGTGTTCGCCAATGGAATCATCCGCAGTCCCTCCTTCTCTGTCGTCAATTGGGACTCAGGTTGATGTTTGCGCCGCCACCGAGTTCATCTCGGTGGTTCCCGCGCTTCTGCGCTAGGGAATTCGTAGCGCAGAAGCGCGGG
>JACRIH010000222.1 GCA_016235885.1 Planctomycetales bacterium
TAGTGCGCTTCGGGAGTCTTTTCCGTTCCAAGTTTGTCGAGGGCCTCTTGCGGTTTGCCGAGCGGCAACAAGTCGCGAGCCTGCTTCACCCCGGCGCTTTCTCCGTTGCACCCGGCAAGCAACACGAGAACAAGTAGGGTGGGACCAGCGCAGGGCAGCCCCACCCTTCCGGCTCCTGATGGTGGGCCTGCACTGCGCTGGTCCCACCCTACAAATCTTGTCGTGACTACGGCCGGCATGCGAAATGGTCCTCAGAAACTCAGTGCGAAATCGAACGTGTTCCGACCGGGTTGAACCTGACGAACGAGTCGAGTCACTCGGATCGCTTCGATGGTCGGTTCACGATCCAGTGACGCTGCGAAGTCTGGATCGGCGGTGATCTTGACCGTCACGACATGCCGTCCGACCTGCGCTCCGCGTTCGGCCTCGGTGAAGTTCAGATCGTAGCGGCCGTTCGAACTGGTGAATGCGGTTGACGGTCGTCCGGTTGGAACGTCGGCGTCGTTCACAGGCTGGAACAGCAGTTCCGCCTGCGCTGGCAGACCATAAAAGTAGACCTGACCGGTGACTCGTCCGAGCGGTACGCCGCTGCCCGGCTGGCATCCGGCCACGCCGCAGGCGAACAATCCGAGGGCGATCCAGCGTGCGTCCAAAGTCCCCTCGATTCTTGAAATGACCTGACATCGGGGCGGAACCATAGTCGATCTTCGCGAACCGAGTCCAGTTCTTTCGTCGAATGCCGATCGTTGTCGGCGATGCTATCATGCCGCACCATCAGTGTGAGGTCCGGTGCCAAACATGCCGATTTCATTGATTCGGGAGAACATGATCATGAGTACTTTGATTGGTTTTTGGCGGCTGAGTGCTTCGCTGAGGTGGATGGCGATGACTTTCGTGTTGTGTGGCACGATGGTCGTTGAACAGGCGTCAGCGGCTGACGAAAAAAGTACGGGGGCCGGGACGGGGAAGCCGGCGACTGTGACCGAGGCAGTACGAGTGCTCGATCTAACGACCTTCCCCTTGTTGAAGGGGGCCAAGGAGCCGGTGAATCGCAGCGTGGCCCGACTGTCGTACACCGCGCCGAGCGACTGCAAGACTGCGTTTGAGTTTCAACGCAAGACGCTCGCAAGCCAGAAGTGGACCGAGCTACCGGGAAGCAACGCGACTGCCGAGTATGCCAACGGGACGTTTACGCGCGACGGATTTGTCGCCTCGATGTCAGTCTCACCACTCGGTGATCCGAAGCAACCGGGGATGGTCAACGTGTCGCTCATGCTGCACGGCAACGTCGATCTGAAGAAGCTGCCGATGCCCGCCGATCTCAAGCCCACCTACGTCGGGCCGCAAGTCGCGATGTATTCCACGGATGTCTCGGTCGAAAAGACCGCCGAGGCGTGCCGCAAGCTGCTGTTGGCACAGGGATGGCAACCGTATGGCAAGGCGGGGGACACGCAGTTCTTCAAGCAGAACGCGATTCGACTCACCGCCTATATCACCGCGGCACCGGCTCTCAAAGGCAAGACCTCTGTCAGTTTCACCGCCGAACAACTTTCGGCTGACGTCCCTGCTCCGGCGGACACCGTCGATCTTCAATACTCCGACTCGACGAAGCAGGTGCTGTTCGACACCAAGGGGAGCGAGGATTCCGTCGAGGCGTTCTATCGCAAGACGCTCGGCAGCGCCGGCTGGAAGGCAACCACCGACAACACCGTGAAGATCGGGTTCAAGGACATGGTGATCTTCCGCAATGCCGCGCAGGACATGTTCTCGCTGGAGATGTATGAGATGAAAGATGAGCAGGTGTTGCGGGTGACACTCAAGCACCAGTCCGCCGCCGAAGTGGCCGCGATTGAGAAACGCCTCGACGAAGAATCCGCTGCGAAAAAAAGCAAGAAGGAGACGCCACTCACCAGGGTGAAGATCGTCCTGCCGCCGGGAGCCAAGCTGACCGAAGAAGCCAAGACACGGCTGGAGTTCACCGTCGGTGCGGGTAAAGCGAAGACCACCGCCGAATCAATCCGCAAGGGACTCCGCGACGCTGGCTGGAAGGAAGTTGTCACCACCGCCGACGCCATGGTCGGCGAGATCGAATTCACGAAGGACAACCAGGAACTCACCCTGAGCTACGTCGACACCGGTTTCCTGCACGCCGAGTTCACCATCCGCGGACCTCGAGTTGAATTAGAAAAGGCAACAGCCGGCAAGGAGTAACCATCGCACGCATTCTGGGCGATGCCTCTCGCGACCATGAGTGAGACATTTCGGAGCCGCCTAGCCACTACGGGTCGACGAAACGACTGGACACGCCAAGCATCTACTTCGGTGTCTCTCAGTGCGACAGCCGGTCAGCCAGTCGATGGCTGGTTCACTCGACAGTGAGCCAACACACCGACAGGCGGACAATCGGCTGCGAGAATTACGCAAGCTCGACGACGAAACTAGGCCGGCTTGACGTTTTCGGCACACGGGCCTTTCGGTCCACGGCCTTCCGTGAAGGACACCCGCTGACCTTCGCGAAGCTGGTCGAAACTGACACCTTGCAGGCTGGACGAGTGAAAGAACAAATCCTTTTCCTTGCCCGTGTCGATGAATCCAAAACCCTTGTCCGTCAACTTCTTGATGTTGCCTTCAGCCATTTGTACGTTTCCTAAAGTGACTACTGAAATGGATGGGTGCCGCCCGACATACGTTTGCCGACCAGACGCCGTCCGCTGGATGAACGGAGTGTACTCCGTCACCATGTCAACACGCAAACAGGTCGCCCAATCTCGACTGAGAATATGTGGCCGCTTTTCTAGCACACAGTCCGGAGAGCGCTGTTTTCCGCCGCCGCGAAATCTGCTATTCCGCCGTCCCGGTTCGCGGATCGTTTACAAAACAGACCCATTCGATAGGAGACTGCGATGAGCCGCTCGTCCGTGCTCAGATCGTCATCACGGTTCGACACCGAGGAATTGGCGAACCAGTGGACGCATGGAATTGGCTTCGCGCTCAGCCTGCCGGCTGGTTGGTGGCTGATCCGCTCGGCACTCAGCACGCACAACGACTGGCTGACGGCTGGCTGCGCGATTTACGCGGTGACGCTGTCCCTTTTGTATGGCGCTTCGACGCTGTCGCACAGCGTGACTGGTGGAGTTTGGCGGCATCGCTTTCGGACGCTCGATCAAGTCTGCATTTTTCTGCTGACCGCCGGAAGCTACACGCCGTTCGGAATGGCCTTTCTGCGAGACGGTTGGTGGGGCGTGCTGTTGGTCGCGATGTGGGTGCTGGCGGGAGTGGGAATTGTACTGAAGTTGTTTTTCACTCGGTTGCACAATGTCTCCACGTCGTTTTACTTGGTGGTGGGCTGGGTGCCGATTCTAGCGGCCCCGCATTACTTCCGCTGCCTGGGGAGCGAAGGAGTCGCTTGGATCGTGGCGTGTGCCGCAGCATATTCGTGCGGCACGTGGTTCCTTATCAACGACGAGCGGCGGCTCTTCCATTCTGTGTGGCATCTGCTGGTGATGCTCGGCAGCGCGTGCCATTACGTTCTGGTGCTGCGCTACATCGTGCCGGGAGCGTGACGGAAGTAGTCCTGTCGCTCTGCGACATGAATGCCGAATGCTTCATGAGACGTCGTTCGTAAACGGTTGAGGAAGAGCCAGTCCACGTCGTCTGTAAACTTGGCTGTCCTGTCGCGGAGCGACAGGGCTACTTGGCGGTTTCGCCGCCCCAACCGTTCGCGGTGACGGTTCACCTTCTGCCAGCCGCAACGTAACATCTCCGCGAACAAGTTCGCTTGCGGGGACAGGCAATTCATGGCGACACCTCTGGCTCAATTCGTGCGGCATCTGACCGAGAGTGGTTTGATGTCGGCTGATGACATCACCGCGGTTCAGTCTCGGCTTCCCGAGGAGAAACGGCGGCCGGATGATGCACAGGAGTTCGCTCGCGAATTGGTCCGGCAGAAGAAGCTCACGCCGTATCAGGCGACGCTCATTTACCAGGGAAAGCCGAACGGGCTGATCTTTGGCAACTACGTGGTGCTCGACAAGCTGGGGCAGGGGGGGATGGGGACGGTGTACAAGGCGAAGCACCGTCGCATGGACCGCGTCGTGGCGTTGAAGGTGATTTCGCAGACCGTCACGAA
>JACRIH010000221.1 GCA_016235885.1 Planctomycetales bacterium
GACCTGACATGTGCCCTTCCTTGGACTGGTGAGTGAGGTGAGATTCCTCATCAAACCTTGGAAGGGCTTTTTTGACATCACCAACTGGGGCGGCTGGACAGACTGGGAAGAAAGTGTTCCTGGTGGGAATGAATTTGTAATCGGCGGTACTAGCGCCCTGCGGCTCACGGGAAGTTATTTCGTGCCCGTTCCTTAACGGGGATCATCCCTGCGTGTCACTGAGAATCGGGTCTGATCCGGCATCGGATGGCGTCATGATGTCGGGCAGTGCTGGTGAATTGTGCTCGTAATCCATGTCCTTTCGCCGAGCACTTGTTGCCAGGTACAGCACGCCCACCACTGCGCACACGGTCGCCGACGTGTAGAACATCTGGGCATAGCCGCGTTGATCAAAATGGTCGATGATCGCGCCCAGCAGCGGGGCTGAGACGATGGTGCCGATCTCGATGAACCCCAGCACCAGCGTCGTTCCGGAGCCGCGGTAGCGAGATGGAAAACGTCCCGCACCGAGCGACACCACGGCGGGGAAGAGCAAGGCGTGGCCGAGCCCGCACACCAGCGCCGGCATCAAGAACCGCCATTCGGAGGTCACGCCAAGGAACAACAGCGAGCCGACCGTCAGCGACGCCAGACCGATCAGTACCATTTGATGCCGACCGACAGTTTCACCCCACCGGCGAGTGAGCAATCGGAACAGGAACGCGGAGAGCGAATATCCGAGAAAGAATGTTCCGA
The DNA here is from genome assembly GCA_016235885.1 of Planctomycetales bacterium. Lineage (GTDB taxonomy): Bacteria > Planctomycetota > Planctomycetia > Planctomycetales > Planctomycetaceae > JACRIH01. The sequence continues at coordinate 736 of JACRIH010000221.1, forward strand.
TGCCGCGAATCCCCAGGGACGTCGCATAGCGAGTCAGAAACACCGTCGTCACCGAGAATGTCGTGCCCATTGCCACAGCCACCAGCACGATCATGCCCGGCCAGTAACGACGCAAGAGCGCGAACGCGCCCGGGGTTTCGGTCGGTCGCTCATGACGATCACCGGCAGTCAATCGCAAGACGACGATGCCATGCAGCAATCCGAGCAGTGTCGTCCCGGCGAACAGGACCGTGAATCGAGTGGGATCGGCCAGCCAGCGGAACACGACATCACCGAGTTGCGTCCCGAGAATCGTTCCCAGGAAGCCGCTGCTGCCGAGACTGGCGATCGCTTCGGTGCGGCGATGCGGCGGAACCTGATTCTGGATGTGGACGATCGAACTGGAAAACATTCCGGCCAGTCCGACGGCGTACGAAATTCTTGCCACCCAAATCGTCCACGTCAGCGAGTCCGTCAGCAGTAATCCTCCGCTGCCTAGCAGAAAGAATATGCCGGAACTCAGCCACACTTTGCGGGTACCGTACCGGTCCATGGCCTGCCCCAGCCACAGCCGAATGCAGACCGCGGCGATCAACCCCGCGCTCACGATCTGTCCGGACGTCCGCTCCGCGCCACCGAGTAACGACACGAATTCGGCAAATCGAAACGTCAGTGAATTGGCTGAGACGAGCAACAGATTCGCTGCGTATGCCAGCCAGAAATTGGTGGTGTACAGGCGGTGAGATCCCACCGGCACCGGTTCCGTCGCCTCCATGCGTTCACCCTCCGAAGGCGCTGTACCGCCGCAACCCGCGCGCAAACAACCACCGGTTCGCACCCCACAGCGCGAGCACCCAGCCAAACTCCACAAGCAAATGCACTGTCAACTCGTTTGTCGAGTAGCGTCCCAACGCGACGGTGGCCGGCACGTAGGCCAGATACGCCATCGGTAAGTGTTGTGCCACGACAAATAGCGGCCTGGGAAGCCAGTCCAGCGGCACCATGTGTCCCGACAGAAAATAATTGAGCATCATGAAAATGAAGATCAGCGAGCTGACCTCCAGAAACCAAAACGACAGCAGCCCGATGGCGCTTTCCAGCAGAAACCCGATCAGGAATGCCATCACGAGTGACGCCATGCAAGCCGCAAGCGACAGGGCATCGGGCCAGCCGGCGAAATATCCGCGGCAGAGGTAGAACACGAGCACAAACGGTCCCGTCGCCACGAGGTAGTACACCAGTTTGTGAGCCATTCTCGCACAGAAGAAATACGCCAGCATGTCCACCGGCTGCGTGAGGTAGCGCTTGACCGTGCCGTCCCGTACTTCGCGAGCAATCCCACCCGCCAGCCCCGGCATGCTGGAGAACGCACGTCCAACCATCGCCATCAGGTAGTAAGCCACCATGTTTGCGTACGTGTATCCGTTTAGCGTGTCGATCGCCGCCGGAGTATTCACCGCGTAGATGGCGCTCCACAGAAAGATCTGCGTCACGATTGGCAGAAACCGAATGAGCGTGGCGAAGGCGAAGTCGGCGCGGTACGTGAGCCGCTCGGCAATCGACGTTCGCAGGATCAACCAGTGGGTTCGCATGCTTTCGTAAAACGGAATGCATTCCGTTCCCCGTTTCCGAACGGAATGCATTCCGTTCTACTTCTCGCGAAACATCTCCGCGATCACTTCCTCCAGCGGCCGATCGTGGACGCTGACGTCTTCCACCGGATACCGGGACAACAATGACGCCAGCACTTCGGGTACCCGGCTTTTCGGAACCCTCAATTTCGCCCGCGGTGACATCACGTCGAACACGCTTCCGTACCTGTCGAGGTCCACCGGGATGGTCGAATCGGCAAACTGCAACTCGATCACCTTGTGCGTGCTGAATCGGTCCACGATTTGCGCCAGCGGGCCATCGTGTTTGATTTCTCCGGCGTTGATCACGATCGCCCGGCGACACAGTGCCTCGACGTCTTTCATGTAGTGACTGGTCAGGATCACCGTCAGTTTCTGCTCGGCCTGATAGTGCTTGAGAAAATCCTGCACGCGCCGCTGCGACACCACATCCAGGCCGATGGTCGGTTCGTCGAGGAACAACATCTCCGGCCGATGTAGCAGCGCGGCGATCAATTCCATGCGCATCCGCTCGCCCAGCGACAGTTCGCGCACCGGCTGTCCGACGAGCTTGCCGACCTCCAGCAACTCGATCAGTTCGGCCAGTCGCCTCGAATAGTCGTCATCCGAAATGTGGTAGATTTCCTTGTGCAACCGGAACGACTCCTGAGCCGGCAGATCCCACCACAGTTGATTTTTCTGTCCCATCACCAGCGAGAAACGCCGGCGGTACGAGTACTCGCGCTTCCACGGCACATGTCCGAGCACGGTGGCTTCGCCGGACGTGGGGTAGATCAACCCCGACAGCAACTTCAGCGTGGTGGTTTTTCCCGCTCCGTTGGGACCGAGGAACGCGACCATCTCGCCGGCTTCGATTTGAAAACTGACGCCAGCCACCGCGTGAACCGCCTTGTAATCGCGGCGGAACAGGCCCCGCACCGAAGCCCACACTCCCTCGCGCTTGCGGAACACTTGATAGGTTTTGGCAAGCTGGCGGACGTCGATCGCGATCATGGTCGCATCTTAGCCGGATGCCGTGGCCTTTCCAGCGTCGAACGTAGCCGTCACGCTCCGCGTGACGAGCCGAGACAAGTTTCGGCGTCGATTTGACATTCGGCTCATCACGCAGAGCGTGATGGCTACGTGCATCCGATCACGCAGACAAGACGCTGCGACTTGGTGGGACGAGAAGCCTCCACGTCAAAAAACATCACCTCGGCTCCGCAGGCGAAGCCGGGGTGATCTGAATATCGCCGTGGAGAAGCCCTCGCCTCGCTACTTCTTCGCCGTCTTCATCTCTCGCAACACCGTCGCGTAGTCGAGCGTGATCGAGAGGACTTCGTTGTTGTACGCACCGGTCGGGAAGATCGGTCCTTCGGGGGCATCGTCGGCGTTATCGACGATCTCCTTGGTCTTCTGTTCCTCTTCGACCCGTTCCTTGCGCAACTCGTCTTCGTTCAGCGAAACCGACTTGCGTTTCTTGCGGTCGACATACTTGGCGATGTCGCGTTCGATCTTCTGAAAATCGTCGCTCTGTGCGACTCGCTTGCGACTGCGCTCCTGCAACGAGGAAATCATTTCGGGAGTGACCCACCCCAGTCGAGCATGCTCCGCAGGGGCGATGCGATCGAATGCCATCGCGTTTGGCAGCGATGATTCGCCGAGGTCCATGTGGTCCACGAGCGAAGGCAACACCACGTCGGAGGGCACACCGCGTTCTTGTGTGCTGTCACCATTGACGCGGTAGAACTGCTGAACCGTCAGCTTGAGTGCTCCCAAATCTGGGGGCGGGGAAAACTGGAATCCTTGTTTCGAGACGTTCATCACGCTTTGAACCGTTCCCTTGCCGTGGGTGGTACTGTCACCGAGGACCAGACCGCGTCCGTAGTCTTTGATCACGCCGGCAAAAATCTCGGATGCCGAAGCCGACAATCGATTGCACAGCACAACCAGCGGTCCCGCGTAGTCCACGCCGGCTTCGTCATCGTTGAGCGACTTGGCCTTGCCGCGTGTGTTCTTCACCTGGACAACCGGGCCGGCGTCGATGAACAGCCCGGAAACTTCGATTGCTTCACTCAGGGCACCTCCGCCATTCGTTCGCAGATCGATGACAACCGCATCCACTCCTCCTTGCGTCTTGAAATTGCGGAGCACTTGCTTGACATCGCGGGCGGTACTCTTGAAATCTTCCTGACCGTTCTCCGCTCCACCAAAGTCGCGGTAGAACGACGGAATGTGTATCACGCCGATGCGGGCTTGCGACCCCGCTCCCTTCAATCGGTCATCGGACTTGATGATCTCGCCTTTGACCTCGGACGACTTGAGTTCGATTCGCTGTCGCGTGAGCTGATACTCGATCGTTTCTCCGGAGGCTTCGGTCACGACCTTCAGCCGCACTTTGGTGCCGGCCTTGCCGCGGATTCTGTCCACGACCTTGGTGAGTTTCATTTCGATGACGTCTTCCAGCGCGGCCTTCTCGTCGGTGGCGACGCCGACAATTTTGTCGCCCACTTTCAGCCGGCCGTCGGAATGTGCCGCCCCGCCGGGGACGATGGTGGCGACAATCGTGTACCCGTCCTCCGACCGCAGCGCGGCCCCGATTCCCTCCAGGCTGAGTCGCATCTGAATTTGGAAGTCGTTCACCGTCCGTGGCGACATGTAGCTGGAGTGCGGGTCGAAACTACTGCACATCGCCGACAGATACAATTCGAGCACCTCGTGCTCTTCAAACTTGTGCCAGTTGGCGAGAATGTTTTTGTACCGCTTGTGCAACCGCTCAGGCGGTGGGAGCAGATCGTTTTTGGACACCGTCTTTTTCGGTGCATCCTTCGCCGCGGTCGCGTCGTCCGTCTTCTTTTCCAACCGCATCAGCAGCAACTCGTACTTGATTCGTTTCCGCCAGCGTTCCGATAGCTCTGCGGCCGAAGCCGCCCACGGGATGTCCTCATGTTTGGAATACACATCCATCGACTCGCTCTTGGTGAAGTCGTGTGGCAAGTCGATCAGTGGATGAGCCGCCGCGATCCGTTCGTCAATCCGTTGCAGGAACAGGTTAAACACATTGAACGCGAAGTCGAGGTTTCCCTTTTGCAACTCGTCGTCGAGGACCGTGCTCGACTTCTGCAATTCATCGAGGTCCGACTTGAGGAGGTACATCTTCTGCGGGTCGAGGTCCTTGACGAAGGCCGCCGCAATCTTGGCGGAAATGGCGTCATCGACCTTGTGCTGACTGATATGGTTGGCCTCGACCATCTGGCACACCAGCTTCGCGATATCGCCCGGCTGCTTCGACTTGGGAAGCGGGAGTTGCTGGGCGACCAGAGTCGTGGCGGCCAACACAAACAGTGTGCTGGCCAAAGTCCAAACGGCTCGCGAAGAGGGGTGATATTTCATGGTGTTTCACTCGCTGCTCGATGTGAAATGGTGGTTGATCATGCAGGCATCCATCGCTTGGACGTGGGGCGCGGGAATCCTATACGATTGCGGAAATGACGGCAAGACGCAGAAAATGCAGTGGCAAGTTCCTTGCGAGTGTGTAATTTTCGTTGATCTCTGCTCCGGTTGAACGAATCGGTTCCGCATCTTTTGCATCAGGCGTGAACGCCCAGGTTGGCGATGTGTCACAGGGTGGTTGATCGGACCATCTTCATTTTGGGCCGGTCCTGTTCCCGCTGAATGGCAGGTATCGACCAAGGACCAGCGCATCCAAAATGTCGTAGCCGAAGTCGTGAGACTTCGGTCCGAACACCTTTCTTCCCCTCTCTGTGACAAGATCGCCAATTAACGGTTCCTGACACCTTTTACGGACCGACTCGCGGCTGGATCAAACGGACGGTGCTGCGCGCCGAACCCTGCCTGTTCTGCCTGTTCTGCCTGGACTCGGTTGTGGACCTCTAGTATGCCGCGCTGACCGAACGCGACCGTCAACAACTGGACCCCACCTGGGCCGGCAAAACGATGGTGACATTCTCCGACGCGATCACGCTGGTTCGCCGAGATTTGTGGTCCCGCTGGATTTTTGCAACCCCTGCGTTCAAGATGGTCATGCAAAAACTCACCCCTCAAGCAATAACGCCAACTCGCCCGCACCCGCACACTCACCTTGGCAACGTAATGGCAAAAGTCGAGGTCAGTTCAGGCTGAACGGTGGCGGAAACAGCTTTCGGACACGCTTGCCGCGAGCTTTCCGCAGGTTTTCCCGGAGCCGCATCAGCAACAGATCGCTGCGCTGGTCGACGTCCACCTCTTCCAACAGCTTCTGCTTGCGCGCGGGTTTGAGTTGCAGTGCGAAGCTCAGGACATCGCACAGCACGCCGAGCGGCAGATTGGCGTCGGTCAGGCCCGCCAGGGCTTGATCGTAGTCTGGCTCGGGAAACAGGCGGCGGAATGCGGAGAGCAATTCGAGTCGCCGCGCATCGCGATGAATCACCGACGGCTCGGGGTAGAAATCTTTGTAGAGTTCCAATTGCGCCGTCCGATACGGCTTGTCCGTCTTCGTTTCCTCAACGACAACGGCCCGCTGGAGGCCGTGCAGCACGAGGTTGTATTTCCCGCCCGGCAGTCGCTCGTCCGTCGTGATTTTTCCGAGACACGCCATTTCATGAATCGGCGGTCGACCATCGTAATCCGATTCCCAACCGGGTTTGAGCAGGACCAAGGCGATCAACCGTTCACCGGCCAAAGCGTCGGCAATCATCCTGCGATACCGCGGTTCGAAAATGTGCAACGGCTGGACCGCGTGCGGAAATAGCACGAGACTCGGCAGCGGGAAGATCGGGGCGACGCCCGTAAACCCGTGCGAATCGTTGGCTGGTTGGAACGCAGTGCTCATGGTGTTCAATTCTCCCCTCTCCCCCGGAGGGGGAGAGGGGTCGAGGGTGAGGGGCGATTGTCTCTGCGGCTCGTCATTGAATTGTTGTCCTGAGCTGCTTGCCCCTCACCCCCCGGCCCCCTCTCCCCCTGCGGGGGCGAGGGGGAGTTCGATTTTTGGAATCAGTTCATCACGCAGTTCAATGTGCGATGGATACGCTTCGGTGCTGGCCAGCAGTTCTGCGAAGCAGGCCGCGTGAGCGGTCAGCAGCTTGTCGACGTCGAGGCCGAGATAGGTCGGCCGGTAGGAATCGAGGTATTTTCGCGACGTGCCATACAGTTTCTTCGCTCCTCCCAGATTCCCGTTTCCAAAGTGGAACAGCGAGATCGCGATCTGGATCAGACCTTGGTAGAACTTCTTCTCTTCGCCAGCCGTCTCCTGCCACAGTTCTTCGAGCACATCGTGGCTGTCGAAGAATTCCTCGTCGTTGAAGAGCCGCAAGCCCTCCAAGTATTTTTCGTTGTAGTTCGGCATGTCGTGAGACGTTGTAGTTTACTCGGTGGCGGCTGTCGTGTCGGTTGGACGGTGGTGACTCTTTGGAGATTGTGATGCCGCGTTCCGGAATTAACAATCAGGAAACAGGCACCCCCGCGCACGCCCGCAAAATCGCCACAACTTTGGCTCGCGGTTATCCCGACGCCATCTGCGCGTTGCATCACGACGGCCCATTCCAACTTCTCGCCGCGACCATCCTGTCCGCACAATGTACCGACGAGCGAGTCAACGCCGTCACCCCCGAACTCTTCCGCCGCTATCCGACTCCGCAGGCCCTCGCCGCGTCGCGACAGGCGGATGTCGAGAAGATCATCCACTCGCTCGGATTTTTCCGAGCCAAGGCGACGAGTCTCCGCGGGATGGCCTCCGGACTGGTCGAACGGTTCGGCGGCGAATTGCCTCAGACACTGGACGAACTCGTGTCGCTCCCCGGCGTCGGGCGGAAGACGGCGAACGTCGTGCTTGGGACCGCATTCGGAATCACCAGCGGAGTCGTCGTGGATACGCACGTCGGTCGCATTTCAAAACTGCTTGGACTGACGGCGAATTCGCAGCCGGAAAAGATCGAGCAGGACTTGATGCGACTGCTTCCTCGCAAAGAGTGGGTCATCTTCTCGCATCGACTGATCCACCACGGCCGCCGGATTTGCATCGCCCGCCGCCCGAAGTGTCCGGAGTGCCCGTTGCTGAAGCTCTGCCCGCGCGTGGGGTTGCCGCCATTGGAAGGAAGTGGCGGGGAATGAGGAGGGAGGATCGACGTTGGACGATCGAGGATTCTGGACCAGTCGTTCCATCGTGGTGTCGTTTGCGAGTTTGACTGTCCACTGGCCGGTCGATAGCATCCCACCCATCGGACACACGGACGCGTGTCCACTTCTATTCCGCGGCCGCGCGTTTTCGATCCACGATCCACCATCAACGATCCACGGCCTTCCCATGATCCTCACCGGTGCGGAAATCAAATCGCAACTCGGCAGCAGCATCATCATCGACCCGTTCGATGAAAGGCAGCTCAACCCGAACAGCTACAACCTGCGCCTGCACGACGAACTCTTCGTTTACGAAGAGATCGTGCTCGACATGAAGCGGCCGAATCGGTTTCGTCGGCACACGATCCCCGAAGATGGCATCGTGCTGAACCCGAACCAGTTCTACCTCGGACGTACGATCGAACGCACGGAGACTCACAACCTCGTGCCCATGATCGAAGGGCGGTCGTCGGTCAGTCGGCTGGGACTGTTTGTCAACGTCACCGCCGGGTTCGGCGACGTGGGGTTCAAAGGATTCTGGACGCTCGAAATGTTCGCCGTCCAACCTGTTCGCATCTACCCTGGTGTCCCGATCTGCCAGATTTTCTACCACCAGATCGTCGGCGAA
>JACRIH010000223.1 GCA_016235885.1 Planctomycetales bacterium
CGGGCCGGATTGCACGCCGACGTCTTCGCGGCCGACATGGCCGAGTTCCGGTTGGCGAACCGCGTGGATGCCGCGTTCAACACGTTCAACACGTTTCGACATTTGATCACCGAGGCGGCGGCGGAGCGACACCTGCACTGCGTCGCGGAGAGCCTCGAACGAGGCGGGATCTTCATCCTCGGGTTCCACCTGTTGCCGCCGGATGCGTCGGAAGAATGCATCGAGCGCTGGTCGGCGCGGCAGGGCAGCACGAAGGTCACGTTCACGTTGCGAGTCGTCGCGACCGACCGGCGACAACGGATCGAGCGGCTGAAGGTGTGCCTGCTCGCCCGCCCGCCGCGTCGCGAATTGCGACTGGCGACCGAGTTCCCACTGCGGATGTACACGGCCGCTCAGATTCGCCGCCTGCTGTCCAAAGTGCCGGACTTCGAGTTGTGCGACGTGTTCGACTTCAATTACGAGATCGATCACCCGCTGAAGTTGAATAACGAGTTGTCCGACACGGTGTTCGTGATGCGGAAGCGATGAGTGTCGCGGTACGTAGCCGTCACGTTCTGCGTGACGAGCCGAGCATGATTCGGCGCCAACATGTCATTCGGCTCATCACGCGGAGCGTGATGGCTACGCAACGTCACGATGTGGTCGTACACCGTCACAATCTACCGTTTGAAGAACGTCTCCAACCGCACCAGTTCGCGCGGCAGATACCAGATCGCCGTGTAGTGCCCCGCGTTCAGCCAGACGATCTTGGGTTCGCGGCCGATGGATTCGTGGAGCGCGATCGCGTTCGCGGCGGGAATGACTTCGTCGTGGATTGATTCCACCATCAGGACGCGCCGCCCGCGCAGCAACGGACCGTGCGTCACGGGATCGACGGAGACAAGTGTCTTCGCGAACGAATCGCGAGTCCCACCCGCGGCGATCCAGTCGCGGCGGAATTCCTCGGCCTGACGCAGCGGGCTGTCCCACAGGAATTCGGCGAAGTTTCCGCCGCCGAGGAAAATGGCCACGCTGTCGAATTGCGGTTCGGCAGCACCGGCCAGCGCGGACATGATGCCGCCCAGGCTGATCCCCATCACGCCGACCTGATCGGGATTGAGTTCCGGTCGCGACCGCAGCCACGCGGCCGCGCGGCGGATGTCGAGCACCGCCTGCGTCATGCTTTCGACGGTTTCGTGCGGATCGCGCGAGATCATCCGGCGGGGCGATTTGGAATCGCGGCGCGGGCCGTAGTAGGGCATCTTCACGAACAGCGCCGCGACGCCGTGCTGCGCCAGATGATTCGCCACCGTGCGCGACAGCAGAAAGTCGCCTCCCAAAATGTGCAGCACAATGCACGAGGGGTGCGGTCCGTTGCCCGCCGGTTGGAAGTATTCGGCGTGGACCGTGTTGTTGACCTGGATGTCGGTCGTCACGGGAGATGGAAGACGCACGGAGCTGACACGGACGGCCGCGTGGGTGTACCAGTCCTCGGCATCAAATCGGAATTCGTGATCGGCCAGACGGAAGTGCGCCGGGACTTTCGATTCGTCGGGTGTGATCTTGAACGACACCTTGCCGTTGGCTGGCACGGCCACGAACACGGGCGCAGACGGCTGTGGCGGAGCAACCACTTCGTCCGCGTGCGCGATCGTCCCGCCCAGCATCAGCGCGGGGCCAACAATCAACCAGACGATCATGTCTCGACTTCGTCCTCTATGATTCATCGTCATGAATTCTCCAGCACCGACTACAAAACGACACCGCCCGGTCTCGTCGCGAGACCGGGCGGTCGTCCGCATCGCGATTGGCGATCAGTGTGCCTCACTCCTTCTTCGATTGCAACGCCTCGACCGACTTCCGCAGCGATTCCAGTTGCTTCTGGATTTCATCGAGTTGCTTTTGCAATTGATCCGGTGCCGGGGTCTTTGGTGGTGCCAGGGGAAGCCCCGGAACAGCGGGCGTGATCACTCTGAAACTTGGGCTCGTCGGTTGAAACGGCGTGGGGACCGTGTGGAGATGAACCGTGCCGCCGACTCCACCGGGCTGTGCGGTGAGAGTTCTCCCGGCAGCGTTTTGCTGACGCCGACCCAGAAACTCTTGCACGGACTTGCGGACGTCCTCGGGGAGATTGTCCAGCGACTTTTCTGTCGCCTCCCATTTCTGATCACCGCGCTGGACCACGATCTTCGCTTCCTCGTCCCCCGACTTGGTGATGGAAATGCTCAAGCCCTTGGGCAACGCGCCGAACTGTTGATACGTATTTACCCAGACGCCTGGGTGCAACGTCCGCATCTTCGCCTCTCCCAGCGGGCCAGACTTCTGAAGCTGCTCGATCAAGGTGTGAAGCTGGTGATAATTGGCGTCCGGTTTGGCAACGATCGAAATGCGAGTCTGTGCGCCACCGGTCGCGCGTTCGGCAGGGGTCAGCATCAATGTCTGTGGCTTTCCGGCGCGGATCAGGCTCACTTCGATCTCCCTCTTCTCCGCCTTCTGCACGGATTCGACGAGATCGGTCACGGCAGCCAGTTCGCGGTCACCGATCTTCACCAGCACGTCGTACTGTTGCAGGCCCGCATTCTTGGCGGGGGAATCCGGGAATACCTCGTCCACGATCAGCCCCTTGCCTTCGGCCAGACCAAGCTGTGCCCGCACGGCCCCGTCGACATTGGAGCAGCGCAACCCAATCCAGAACTTGCCAGCCGACTCCGTCGCTGCCTGTCCTGGCAGAAGAGCCTTTCCTTCCACGTTAAAGAACGATGTTTCGCGAGGCTGCTCTTCAACGATGACGGTTTTCAAACCGTTCGAGTCGGCGGCCGGTTCGGGAGCTGACTGTGCTGCGACTGGGCGGATAAGTCCGGTCAGTGCCAGAAACGGCACGACCGACAGGGTGAATCCAATCCGTGCGCTGTTCAACATGGGAACCTCCTTTGAATTTGATGTTGCCGAGGGAAACTTGCGTCAGTCGCGAATGCCTGACCGACGCGACTAATAGGATTTCTGTCCAACAAACCGAACATGAACGTCATCGACAGGAACAACGGCTTCGCGACCGTCGGAGAGTTGCACCGGGACGAGTTGCCGCTGTTCTTGAACTTCGTGTCCCATCCGTTCGAGCGTTCGCCGGACCTGGTGCGGGATGAACGACGGCCCGTCGGCAAGTAACACCGCTCCGTCTTCGCTCTCTTCCACAAGCGGCAGGTCGACTTCGCGGAACGTGCCGGGAATGTCACCAGCGACGAGCACCCGAACAAACTCGGCGCCGGATTCGGGACCCGCGGCCAATTCCGGTGGCGGATTGAGATCGGGAGCCACCCGCTCCACAATTGCGGGTGAACTTGATTCACGCAGGCTGCCGCACGTGAAACCGAGGCCGAAGATGACGCACACGCTCGTGGCAACAGTGGTCAACACAGACCAGTGTCGTCGCGCGTTCACGACCGGTGGCGAAATGCGTGTGACCGCAGGAGGCGTCACCGCGACCGGGACGGTTCGCAATTCTCTCTGCCACGCTTGCGCTTCGAGAAACGTCAGCGCGAGCCGACGCCAGGCGTGCGGGGTGTCGTCCAGTTGCAGCAGCAGCGCGCGTTGGTCTGCGCCAGACAATTCGCCATCGACGAGCTTGTCGAGCAGCGATTGGTCGAGGTCTTCCATCGGTTCGTTCATGATGTCGTTTCGATCACTTGCAGGGAGGCCAGTTGACAGCGAAGCCGCTCGCGGGCGCGGGTGAGTCGCGATTCGATCGCGCTCGACGTGACTCCCAGATGTTCGGCCAACTCGCGGTAGCTCCAGTTCTCGGTGTATTTCAGCAGCAGGATCTCGGCGTCTCTCCGGGCGAGTTGAGCCAGCGCGTGCCGGATCATTTGTCGCCGCTCGTCCGCGATCAGCCATTGCAGCGGGTCGGCGTCCGATGCGGTTTGCTCCCCGTCGCCCCACTGCTGCGCCACCGCCGCCCGCAGTCGGCGCTGTCGGCCCAGCTTGCGGCGGTGCAGCAGCGACTGACGCACGGCGATACGGTACAGCCACGGAGCCAGCCTTTCCGCGTCGCTCGGTGGTGACGGATGTCGGACCACGGCCATCGCGACTTCTTGCAGCACTTCGTCCACGGCCTGCGATTCGCCTGTCCGGGCGAGAACGACCGTGCGCAGCCATCGTTCGTGATGCGCCAGCCATCCCACCCGGTCACGCGCTCTCCGTTTCGCGGGTTCATCCGCCGTCGTGTCTGTTTGCGGAATCTTCATGGACGCTAGAATAGTTGCCGCTCGGGCGAAAATCCTTCTTGGAATTTTGGGAATTGCAAATTGGACCTGTTCGACAGAAGTAGCCCTGTCGCTCCGCGACAGGAGAGCCGAATTTCGGGTGACATGGCAACTCCCACGGAATTCGTGGAGCCGCTGTGGCACTCGGCTTCCCTGTCGCGGAGCGACAGGGCTACGAGGCTCGTCACGTTCCTCCTCCTTGTGGCATTGTGTCCGAGTGCCGCTCCCGCGCAGACCGCAGCGCCACGGACGCGCGATGCGGGGGAAGTCAACTTGGTGACGCCGGCGGCGGACCGGGCGATTCAGCGCGGGCTGACGCGGCTCGCGTCGATGCAGCAGCCGGACGGGGCATTCGGGTCCGGGTTGTATCGCAAAAACGTGGCGGTGTCGGCTCTCGCCGGGATGGCCTTCCTGTCATCCGGCAGCACGCCCGGCCGCGGGCCCTACGGAGCGCACGTATCGAAAACGGTCGATTACCTGCTGGCCTGCGCGGATTCGTCGGGATTGGTCAACGAACCGGACAACAAGTGGCCAATGTACGGTCACGGATTCGCGACGCTGTTTCTCGCCGAGGCGTACGGCATGTCGCCGCGAGACGATTTGCGAGACAAGTTGAAAGCGGCCATCAACCTGATCATCACCACGCAAAACAAGGAAGGGGGCTGGCGATATCAACCCGAGAAAGTGCAGGACGCCGATCTTTCAGTGACCGTGTGCCAGATCATGGCGTTGCGGGCGGCTCGCAACGCGGGTCTGTACGTTCCCAAGAGCACGATCGAAGCGTGCAACAAATACGTGCGGCAAAGCCAGAATGCGGACGGCGGCTACAAGTACCAACTCGTCCGCGGTTCGGAAAGCCGGCTCGCGCTGACAGCGGCCGGTTTGGTGTCGCTGTTCAATGCGGGCATCTACGAAGGAAGTGAAGTCGATCGCGGTTTGGCCTATCTGATGAAACATCTTCCCGCCGGAGGTGGCATCGGCCGCGAGCCGCACTATTTCTACGGCCACTACTACGCCGTGCAGGCCACGTGGCAGGCAGGTGGAGACTACTGGCGGCGCTGGTATCCGGCGATCCGCGACGAACTTCTTTCTCGACAAGCTTTGGATGGCAGTTGGTCCGACCCCACGGTCTGCGGAGAATACGGCACCGCGATGGCGCTCATCATCCTCCAGATGCCGAACAACTCGCTCCCCATCTTCCAACGATAAGTCAACCGGCTGCCAAAACCCCGTAGCCACGCTCGCCAAGAGCGTGGGCAGTCCCCACGTGATACCACGCTCTTGGCGAGCGTGGCTACGCCGAGGTCATTACTGTACCACTCATTGTTGAGGGTCGTTTCAAACGATACATCACGCTCACGCCAGAATCTGTTGGATCACGTTCCCCCTCACATCAGTCAGACGGAAGTCGCGGCCTTGGAAACGGTACGTCAGCCGTTTGTGATCGACACCCAAGCAGTGCAGGATCGTGGCGTGCAGGTCGTGGACGTGGACGATGTCGGTCGCCGCGTTGTAGCCGAACTCGTCGGTCGCTCCGTGGCTGATGCCTCCCTTGATCCCGCCCCCCGCCATCCAGATCGAAAAGCCCTTGATGTGGTGATCGCGTCCGTTTCCCTGAGCCATCGGCGTGCGACCGAATTCGCCCCCCCAGATGACGAGGGTTTCGTCCAGCATTCCGCGCTGCTTGAGATCGGCGATCAAGGCGGAACACGGCGTGTCCACTTCCTTCGCGATGCCGGCGATGCCGTCTCTCACGCCGCCGTGGTGATCCCAATCGCGGTGATAGAGCTGGATGAACCTGACGCCGCTCTCGGCGAGACGCCGGGCCAGCAGACAATTCGCGTTGAACGATCCGTCGAGACCCGTGCAGCCGTACAGGTCCATGATGTGTTTCGGTTCCTTCGACAAATCCATCAGCGCGGGAACGCTCGACTGCATCTTGAACGCCATTTCATATTGATTGATCCGCGTGGCAATTTCCGGATCGTCGATGCTCGAATCGAGCAACCGGTTGAGTGACCCGACCGCATCGACCACGTCGCGTTGCTGGCCCGCGTTCACCCCCGGCGGGTTGTTGATGTAGTACGCGGCATCCCCCTTGGAATTGAATCGCACGCCCTGAAAGCGGCTGGGCAACAGTCCGCTGTGCCACTGCCGCGAAGCGATCGGCTGCATCTGACCGCTCTTCCCCGTGGACGTGAGCACCACGAAACCGGGCAGGTCGGCCGCGTCGGCTCCGAGTCCGTACCAGCACCACGACCCCATGCTCGGCCGGCCCGATATGGTCGTCCCCGTGTTCATGAACGTGTGCGCCGGGTCGTGGTTGATCGCTTCGGTGACGAGCGACCGGATGATGCACAGGTCGTCCGACACCCCACCGATCTTCGGGAACTGGTCGCAGATTTCCTGCCCCGACTGGCCGTACTTCTCAAACTTGTGCTGCGGCGCGAGGCATTTCAACTGCTGCCCCTGAAGCTGCGCGATGGGCTGTCCCTTCGTGACCGATTCCGGCATCGGTTGACCATCGCGCTTGGCGAGTTCCGGTTTGAAATCGAGCGTCTCCAGATGGCTCGGCCCGCCAGCCATGCAAAGATGGATGACCCGTTTTGCCCGCGGCTTGAGATGCAGCGGATTGACAATTCCGCCCCACCGCTCGCCCCCCTTCGAAGTCGCCTCCGCAGCCGCGAGGGATCGCGGATCAAGCAGTGACGCCAGGGCCATCGCCCCGACGCCGGAGGTGGTGTGAGCAAGGAATGACCGGCGGGAAATGTCGCGCCGCAGGGATTCGTAGTTGATCGCGTTCATGATGTCGCTCCTGAAATCGATGAGTCAAACATTGCAGTATCCTTCACTCGGCGTTGTCGCGATACGACTCGAACAGCAACTCGACGGCCTCGCGAATCATCGTCTGGGCTTCTTCCATATCCCGCCCCTGTGTGACCGCACCGGGCAATTCCGGGACAGTCGCCATGATCCAATCGTCCTCGATGGGCGTGTAAATTACTCGATAATCGTGCTTGAGTTTGGTCATGGGATGAGCCTCTCACAGTCTGGTGATCGTTTCGTGCAAATTGAAAATCGTGCGGGCGATGCTCGTCCATGCGGCGAGTTCGACTTTGTCCACGCCGTCGGGGGCGGGAGCTTCTCCGATCTTCGGGAGTTGCTCGGCGGCGGTGGTGTTTGCTCGGAACTCGGAGCGATGCTTGGCCAGCAGCTTCGCGAGGATGGAAAGCTCTTCGGGTTTGGGTGACCGTGATACCGCCTGACGGAACGCCCAGCGCAGGCGGTCGTCGTCGGTGGTGCCTCCCTCTTTGAGAATTTTTGATGCGAACACGCGGGCCGCTTCGACGTAGCTCGGGTCGTTGAGCAGCGTCAGGGCCTGTTGCGGAGTGTTCGAACGCGGCCGGTCGGCGACGCATTCTTCGCGGCTGGGGGCGTCGAACGCCAGCAGAGACGGATGCAGGAACGAGCGCTGCCAGAACGTGTACAGGCCCCGGCGATATTGCCGCTCCCCCTTGTCGTGCTCCCACGTGCGGCGCGGGAAGTTGAGGTAGTCCCAGTAGCCGTCGGGTTGATACGGCCGGTCGCTTTCGCCGCCGATGCGGTGCGACAGCAGCCCGCTGATCGCCAGTGCGTTGTCGCGGATGAATTCGGCGTCGAGGCGGAATCGCCCCTGTGCCGACAACAGCCGGTTGTACGGATCGGCCGCACGAGAGGGTTGGCTGAGTGTCGATGTCTGCCGGTAGACGCCGGACGTGACGATCAGCCGCACGAGTTGCTTCACGTTCCAACCACTCTCGCGGAATTCGACCGCCAGCCAGTCGAGCAACTCCGGATGCGTCGGCCATTCGCCCTGCGCACCGACATCCTCCAGCGTTTTCGACAGCCCCTGGCCGAAGTAGAGCTTCCACAACCGGTTCACGAACACGCGTGTTGCCAGCGGGTTGTCGTTCGAAACGAGCCAGTTCGCGAGGTCGAGCCGCGTCGCGCGGCGGTCGCCGTTGTTCAGTTTCCCGAGCGACACGGGAATCGCCGGCGTGACCGCTTCGCCCGATTCGTCCAGCCAATTGCCGCGCGGCAACATGCGGACCATGCGTGGCGCGGCCGACACCGTGACGAGGCTCGCCGGTAATCGCTTGGCGACTGCTTCCCGTTCGATCTGCACCTTCTGAACAGCTTCCCGCAGCGACTGGAACTTGGCCGATTGATCGCGCAGGTAGTTCACGATCAGATTCTTCTGCGCGTCGTTCCGTTTATCAGCCGCTGCGGCCAGCGCGTCGCGAACGGAGGGCGACACCCATTGCGATGCGGGCTGACTGGCCTTCGTGGCGCTGATCCGGAATCGGCCGAGTCCATGCTGCGGGTACTGCGATTTGAATTCGAGAGTGATTGAAACTTTCGTGACATCCGCCGCCAACGGTTTCTCCAGTTCGAATACGGCTTCGTGTGGTTGACCGACCTGCGTCAAAACGGCCCAGCCGGTGGCATCCTTGCCATCGAACGCGGTCGCGACGTCGTGACCACTCTGCGAATGATCGGCCACGGCGCGGGCGATTTTCACCGGCAGAGGCGGCTTGCCGTCGGCGAGCACGGCGACTTTGATTTCGGTC
>JACRIH010000226.1 GCA_016235885.1 Planctomycetales bacterium
CCTCTCCCCCAAGGGGGAGAGGGGAGACACCATCAACGAACATTTCACCAAACGGCAAGGCCATCATGGACAGCAAAACGGAACGCATGGAAAAGATTGTCTCGCTCTGCAAACGGCGGGGATTCATCTTTCAGTCGTCGGAGATTTACGGCGGACTGAACGGATTTTGGGACTACGGTCCGCTGGGTGTCGAACTGAAACGGAACGTGAAGGATGCGTGGTGGAAGGACATGGTCACCAACCACGACGAATTCGGAACGCCGCCCGGTGCTCCGCAGGGATTCGGCATGGTGGGCCTCGACTGTTCGATCATCATGCACCCGCAGGTGTGGAAGTGCTCGGGGCACTACGATTTGTTCTGCGATTTCATGGTCGATTGTCGGGAGTGTCAGGCCCGGTTCCGGGCGGATCACGTGCCGTCCAGCGAATGCCCGCTCAAGCCGAGCAAACACCCCGGCGAACACGACAAGTGCAAGCTGACCGAACCGCGAGAATTCAATCTGATGTTCAAGACCATCGTCGGCGCGATGGGCAGCGCCGAAGATGCGGCCTTCCTGCGCCCTGAGACGGCACAGGGAATTTTCGTCAACTTCAAAAACGTCTGCGACACGACCCGCGTTCGCATTCCGTTCGGCATCTGTCAGGTCGGCAAGTCGTTTCGAAACGAGATCACCCCGCGAAACTTCACGTTCCGGTCGCGCGAGTTCGAGCAAATGGAACTCGAATTCTTCTGTCACCCGAACTCGTCGATGCAGTGGTATCAATACTGGCGCGACCGGCGGTTGAAGTGGTACACGACGCTCGGTCTGGCTGGCGAACGGTTGCAACTGCGCGAGCACGCGCAGGAGGAACTCAGCCACTATTCGTGCGGAACGTCGGACATCGAATATGCGTTTCCGTTCCTCGGCGCGGGTGAGTTTGGCGAACTGGAAGGTGTCGCGCACAGAGGCGACTTCGACCTGCGCAGCCATTCGGAAGGGAAGCTCAACGAAAAGACGCGACCACTTCAGGTGGAACTCGGCCCGGACGGCAAGCCGAAATGGGCCGGCAGCGGCAAGGATTTGAGCTACTTCGATGACCAGACGCGCGAGCGATACATCCCGCACGTGATCGAACCGTCCGCGGGAGCCGATCGCGGCACGCTGGCGTTCATCTGCGAGGCGTTTCACGAAGACAACCAGCCCGACGAAAAAGGCGAGATGCAGTCGCGGATCGTGATGAAGTTTCACCCGCGATTGGCACCGATCAAGGTGGCCGTGTTCCCCCTGGTCAAGAAGGACGGCATGCCCGAGTTCGCGCTGGACCTGTATCGCAATCTGAAAGCCGCCGGCATCGCGACGTATTACGACCAGCAAGCGGCCATCGGCAAGCGGTATCGCCGCCAGGACGAGATCGGTACACCATTCTGCGTCACCGTCGACGGCCAGTCGATTCAAGACCAGACGGTCACGATTCGCGATCGCGACACGCTCGAACAGCGCCGCATTCCAGCCGACAAAGTGCTTGAGGAAGTCGCAGCGCGACTGCGGGCGTAATGCGGATTACCGATGAGCCTTGGCCAGTCTCCCGACCGTCAGGGATTCGGCACCCAGTGGATACGCGCCGAGGTCTGGCTTGCCGTGGTCTTGTCCACGTAACGAATCGGGCCAGGTGGCGGGCAGTTCGACTCCGACATCGATGGCGGGGCTGTCCTTCCGCAGGCGAACATCCAACGGCCGCTGTCGATCTCCATCAAATGCGACGAACCTTGGGTCGGCAAAGAGATCGCTGGCTCCCCAGCCCGGCGGGTACTGCTTCTTGCTCGCCGCGAACGCGGGTGAGCGGCGAAACTTGTCAAAGAATGGATCGGTTTGCGCAGGCCCGTCCTTCAGTCCCCACAACAGGTTGCCATCGGCTTGAAAGTCGTCGTCCGCGGACGCTCCCGTGAAGTTCAGGCCCGGCAGCCCGTCAACCTGCACGAACAAGTTGTTGAAAACTCGGCGCGTCGTGCCGCGCGTGTGGCTGCCCCAGGTGAATCCATAGTAGCCACGGAACGCGCCCCCCTGCATCAGGAACGTGTTGTGGTAAACGTAATAGACAGCATGCACCGGACTGCCGTGGTCATGGCACACGAGCTGAGTCGGCTCGTTGAGAAACTTGCCCGACGGGTCGGCCTCGGTAGGGGGCGACTTGTAGGTCCCCTGGCGCAGATCGACGATGTTGCGAAAGATGTAGACGCCGCTCCCCTCCTCGGCGGGCACAGGGATCGGTTTGTTCGCATGCGCGGTGAACGGATTCAGGCAGCGGGAGATGACGTTCTGATAGATGGTTGTCGTGCCGCGTTCTTTCTTCGGTCCCGGTTCGATGCCGTCGTCGTTGAAATTGTCGACAAGGTTGTGATGGAACCGCAGCCCCTCCACTCCGTGGAACGTGAGGAAATCGTGGTGGTCGGTGAACTCAGAGTGGGCGAATTCGAAATCACGCCCCTCGGCCACGACCAGATATCCCGAACCCGCCCGGTTCTTGTGGTGGAAGCGGGAGTGCCAGGGGGCGGCATGACCTCGCAACGCCGAGTTCACCAGCCGCAACCGTTTGGTGTGGCTGACTCGCAACGCCGAACTGCTGCCGTACAGCGTCACGCCATCCAGTTCGATGTCCTCCGCATCCTGAGAAATGTCCTCCTGATCGCGGGTGATCACGACTGCTGATCGTGCGGCACCGCGGACGACCAGATCCTGAATGCGAACGTGCCTCGCCCCCTCGATGATCAAGGTGTCGTCATGCCCGCTGATCACCAACGGCAGCTTGCGCGGGTCGGTCTCGCCGCGATAGTGGTTTGCTCCCAACCCAGCCAGCGTCGTGTGAGCCAGCCGGATGTGGATTCTTCCCGTTTCCGGATCGCGGCGCACGCCGGGTCCGACGTAGATCCCGATCGGATCATCGCCGCGATTGCCCAGACCGGGCCGGTAGAATTCGTTGCTGGAACGCAGATCGGCGAATGTCATGTACCGGTGAAACGGAACCATCGAATCGCCAAAGTTTCCGAAGCCGCCACCGGTCTGGTAGGACTTGGTCGAGCGGTATTCGTGCTCCGCGCCGTTTGGAACAGGTTCCCACGCCGTGGATGGATCTTCCCAAAACTCGCGGATGCCTCCGTCCAGAATCGCCAGCTCGCCCGGATGGGAACGAATCGTAATCGGCTTTTCGGGCGTACCGGCCACCGCGACAGTGACACTCTCGTAGTAGACGCCACCGCGCAGGCAAAGAGTATCGCCCGGCTTCAAGCGGCCGACTGCGTGCTGGAGAGTTTTCCAAGGCCGGAGTTCCGTTCCCTCGTGTCGGTCGCCCCCCTGGACTGGATCGACAAAGAAATACGCGGCCCCCCGATCCATCGGTCGCTTCGTCGCCTCTGGCAGCGACCGCAGCGGCGCGTAGGAAATAATCTTGGGCGACTCCGCAGCCGCTGTCGCATTCAACAACACGGCCGCGAGTGCCACATTTCGAAATTGATTGGTCCTGAGCACGGTTCTCTCCTCTGGTACGGTTCACGACACGCGATCAAGCGACGTTGCGCCTGGCGACCAATCGATTTCTAATGACGCAAACTAATGCTGCGTCAAACCTAAAATTTGAGGTGGCAGCCACGCTCGCCAGAGCGTGGGTAGACGACAAAACAGGGGAATTCCCACGGTCTGGCGAGCTTGTTGATTTAATGTGGTGGTGGCACTCCGTGACACCGCAATTTGTGGCCGCCCCACAGGGCGACCACAACTTGTCCCGCCACGGAGTGTCGGGACCACATTAAATCAACAAGCCGTGGCTACCCCAAAATCAAGCTTTGACAGGGCACTAGAGGGACGCGGAGTTTCCCAACGGTGCATGCTTCAGGATCTCGCCAACAATCCGCGCTGTCCGGCCGCTGGTGATCTGTTGTTCTTGACCATTGTGCAGGTACGTGAGTTGCGTGTGATCCAAGCCGAACAGGTTGAGCAGTGTGGCCTGGTAATCGTTTGGCGTGACGACGTTCGTGACCGCCCGATGACCAAATTCATCGGTCTCACCGTAGGTCATGCCCCCTTTGATTCCGCCGCCCGCCAGCCAGATGCTGAAGCCCTGCCCATTGTGATCGCGTCCCGACTTGGATTCGTCGCCGTGGTTTTCCGTGACGGGCAGGCGCCCAATTTCTCCGCCCCAGTGAACCAGTGTTGTGTCGAGCAGACCGCGCTGCTTCAAATCTTTCACGAGGCCCGCGGACGGCTTGTCTGTGCGCTGACAAATGCCGGGAAGGCGTTGGCGGATGTTCTCGTGCGTGTCCCACGGTTGTCCGCCGTGAAACAATTGGACAAATCGAACTCCGCGTTCAACCAGTCTCCGGGCGATGAGGCACCGCGTTCCATACTCCCGCGTCGCGTCTTCGTTGAGACCGTACAACTCCTGCGTCGCCTTCGTCTCCTGAGCAATGTCGAGCGCTTCGCGAGCGGCCGTCTGCATGGCGGCAGCCAGTTCGTAACTCGCAATCCGGGCTTCGAGGTCCGCTTCGCCGGGATGACGTTCCAGGTGCTGTCGATTCAACGACTGCAGCAGGTCGAGGTTTTGCGATTGAATCTCGCCACGCAAATGCGGAGGAGCGTCGAGATTGAGAATCCGCGGCTCCTTCGGTCGGAGCACCGTCCCCTGATAAAGCGGCGGCATGAATCCGTTGGACCAGTTGTTGACGC
Organism: Planctomycetales bacterium; assembly: GCA_016235885.1. Taxonomy (GTDB): domain Bacteria; phylum Planctomycetota; class Planctomycetia; order Planctomycetales; family Planctomycetaceae; genus JACRIH01. Next base: position 4,698 of record JACRIH010000226.1, read on the forward strand.
CGTCCACAGGCTGCCCGCCGGGATCGGTCAGCACCATGTAAGCCGGCAAGCTTTGACTCTCCGAACCCAGCCCGTACACCAGCCACGAACCCAACGTCGGCCGGCCCAACACGCCGGGAATGCCACCGTGAAAATACCGGATCGACACCTCATGCCCGTTGGCACCGGTATGCATCGACCGGATCAGGCAGACATCGTCGACAATCTCCGCCAGATTCGGCAGTAGTTCCGACAACTCCATCTCGCATTCGCCGTGCTTGGAAAACTTCCACGGGCTGCCCATCAGTTTCTTGCTGGCCCGGTTGACGAAGCTGAATTGCACGTCTCCGGAATAATCCGTGCCGCTCTGTTTTGTCAGCTCCGGCTTGGGGTCAGTCAGGTCAACATGCGACGGCCCCCCGTGCTGAAACAGCGAGATCATCGCCTGTGCCCGCGGTGCGAACTGGGACGCCTTCGGTTTCAAATCGTAATGCAGCGTGTCCTTGACCAGTTTCTTGGGAACCGCGAGCAGTTGTTCCTGCTGCAACAGCCAGGCGAGCGCCACCGAACCCACACCCATTGCATTGTCGGTCAGAAATCGACGGCGGGAGATTTCGTGGTTCATTGTTCAAGTATCCAAAATGAAAGTAGCCCTGTCGCTCCGCGACAGGAAAGCCGAGTGTTTCCTGCTGCGTCTTTGGTGGGCGGTTGTGGTAGTGGCATGCCGGATTGTCTGGACGCTTGGCTGTCCTGTCGCGGAGCGACAGGGCTACCTTATTCGACGTACAAAAACGCATTCGCGATCAACAGTGTCTGGCACAGGTTGGCTAGAGCCTGCTGTTCCGGGGTGACATTGTTTGGCAGCGGACGAGGCTGAGCAGACAACACCTCCAACTGCCGGTTCAGGAATCCGATCGTCAGTGTCAGTTCATCGCGAGTCGGCGTTCGGCACAATGCCAGTTGCCACGCTTGGACGATCTGGGCGATTTTCAGTTGCGTCACTTCCGGCAGCGGGCCGTGAAAACCCTCCGCAGACTTCCAAGTCATCGCCGGTTGGCCATCGCGCAGCAGAGTCACTTCCACCGTCCACTGGAATGAATCGGACGTGACGTTTTCGCGGCAGTCGGTGATGAAGTCGAGCGTGTCCCCCGCGGTGACGGCCAGTTCCGCGATGTTCGTTGCGACCTGTGAGTGCTGAGCCGTCCAATCGCCGGCAGAGCCGGAACGGCTCGACACGAGTCGCCCCTGCACGCCATCACCGTTTTCGCTCGGATGATTGAGCGTCCCCGCAATCCGCACGACGCCGGAGGCCGGAGCCGTCCAACGGCGGATCGCGGCGAAACCGGGATTCACTCCCGTGTGACCACCCCCCGCGTTCAGGAACACAAATCCGATCTGCGGGTCGGGGAGAGTCGCCCCACCCTGCCAACTGGAGCCGGTCCAATGCGGGAACGCTGTGAAGCTCGCCGTTCGTTTTGTTTCGGCATCGAATCGTCCGTATCCGAACTGCCACAGCGGCGACCGAGGCTGCGTCAGCGCGGGCAGGTTGGCCGCCAATTCGGAATCCACTGTCGACGGGCTTTCTTTGATGACTCGCGCCGCCAGTCGCGCCGCCTGGTCGAGGACAAAGTCCCCGTTCATCAGCATGAGGGACTGCGTCGCGACGGTCGACGACGGGCGGCGTTCGCAGTTCGTTTCCATGACCGGGGCGTCGAACGCTTGCAGCATCGCGACCGGCTGACTGCGGCGCTGCTGGATGTACGTGCTGCGGCGTTTATTCGCGGCATCGACGATGACCTGTCCCGTCTCATCTTCCTTGATGGCACCGGGCGGACCGAACATCGTTCGGTCGAGATCCCCTGTCGTGGCCAACACGCGATCCCGGAGAACCTCGGCGTCGAGCCGCAGCATCGACTTGCGTGACAGGAATCGGTTGTCACTGTCGAGCGCGTTGCGTGCGGCATCGCGCCGTGACGATTGTCGAAACGCGGTCGACATCAAAATCTGTTTGTGCAGTTTTTTCAAACTCCATCCCTGCGCGATGAATTCATCCGCCAGCCAATCGAGCAACTCGGGATGAGTCGGCTGCGTCCCCAGTCGGCCGAAGTCCGCCGGCGTATCGACCAGCCCACGTCCGAAATGGTGCATCCAGACTCGATTCACGATCACCCGAGCGGTCAACGGATTCTCGCGGCTGGTGAGCCAACGGGCGAACGCCAATCGCCGCCCGGTTGTGGGGAGATCGGTCGCCTTCGCGGGAAAATCCCGCCGCGCATTCTCCGGCGAGAGCACGGTCAGCACCGCCGGTGCGATGGTTTCTTTCGGTTGCCGGTAATCGCCACGATAAAACAGTTTCGTTTCGGGAAGGCTCTCGGCTGGTTCCGTGAGCACGCGCAGAAACTCTTCCGCCGGTTTCTGAGCACGGGTCTGCGCGATCCGTTCGTCGTACTTCTTCAAATCGTCGGCCGCCGGTTGATTGTATTGATAGAGCACGCCGGGGCTGATGTTCACGCTGGGATTCTTTGCCAGCAATTCCTTCTGCTCGGGAGACCGTTTGTCGGCCGGCGTGTTGTACGCGACACGCAGGGGTTCGCGCAGCGGCTCGTCAAATTTCCGAAGCTCCTTTTCGAGCGCCTCGGCCAGATACAGTTTCTCCCGTGCCGCACGATCAGTGGCGATTTTCTGCGCCTCGACTTCGATCTCGGCCGCCTTGGCCCGGTTGGCCGCCGTGTACAACGACACGTGACGCTCCGGCGGAGTCTTCCACTTTTGCCAGTCGAAAGCCGGCTCGAAGACCGCCCGCAGCGCGTAATAATCGGTCTGCAAAATCGGATCGTATCGATGGTCGTGACACTGCGCACACGCGACCGACAGTCCGAGGAAAGTCGTGGTGACAATCTTCAGCGTGTCGGCAATCACTCCGTTGCGAGCCTCGGGCGAATTGTCTCCGGCTCCCGTTCCATCGGCCGCCAGCCGTAGAAATCCGGTGGCCGTCAGCAGCTCGATCTGTTCCGCCGTCAGATCGCCCTGAATCGGTCCGGCGAGTTCGTCTCCCGCGAGTTGTTCGTGGATCAGCCGGTCGAACGGCTTGTCCGCGTTCAGCGATCGAATCACGTAGTCGCGGTACTTGAAGGACCACGTGCGAACGGCATCGGCGGTCGTGCGCCCCTCCGAATCGGCGTAGCCCGCGACATCGAGCCAATGCCGCCCCCAGCGCTCACCGTAATGCGGCGACGCCAGCAGTTCGTCAATCAACCGTTCGTACGCATCGGGCGACTTGTCATTCAAAAACCGAGTCGCCTCGTCCGGCGTGGGGGGAAGTCCGATCAAGTCGAAGTACGCCCGCAGCATCAGGACGCGCCGATCGGCATCCTCGGAGAACGACAATCCCGCCGGCATGGCTTTCAACAACAACGCATCAATCGGCGTCCGCGCGCGGGCCTCGGCGGGAACCTGTGGCACGTCCGGACGCTTGATCGGTTGGAAGGCCCACCACGCGCGTTCCTCGGGAGTGATTCCCAATCCGGGGCCGACGGTTTCTGGTTCGGGCCGCGCCGTCTTCGCCCCGGCGGCGATCCATCGTTCCAGCGTGGAAATTTCCGCTGGCGTCAGCTTTGTCTCGCCGGGCGGCATTTCGCCGGCACGAACTCGCTCCAGCAGAAAACTGTCGGCCGTCTTGCCGGCCACAATCGCGGGGCCAGAATCGCCTCCCTGCAACATCAGCCGCACCAGCCGCAGATCCAACCCACCCTTCGTTTTCTCAGTGGAACCGTGACAGTCAAAGCAATGCGCCCGCAAGATCGGTCGGACGTGCTGCTCAAACGTCGGCGACTCGCTCGATGGCAAGACCACGTCCGCCGTCCACGCAACCGACGGCAAAACGATCAAGAGCCACACTGGGAACGCGATCCGATTCCAGAGCATTGAGAATCCTCAGGAGGGCAGGTGTTGGCGAGCAGCGTGTCGAAGAACGTGGATGGACGCCTCGTCCGTCCGAATTCTGCGTGAAAGCACGGACGAACCGTCCTTGCTCCGGGTTCTTCAACAAACTGTGAGGGTCGAAAAGTACCGCAAGGAGGCAATCACTGTCGAGTGATCCCGCCCCGTCCGCTCACGTGGTCGGATCATAGGTGATGCCCGCAGGACATTGCAGACCATTTTGTCGAAGCCGCCTCGATGAAGCGTTTGGCTCGTCACGCGGAGCGATGACGGCTACAGAGGTCTGAGGCGAAGCCTCGCCAAACGGAGGGAATGGAGTTGCATTCCCCGACTCACCCACGCTCTGGCGGGCCTGTTGATTTAATGTGGCGGTGGCACTCCGTGACACCGCAAGTTGTGGCCGCCCCGGCAGAGCGGCCACAACATGTCCCGCCACGGAGTGTCGGGACCACATTAAATCAACAAACCTTGGCGAGCGTGGGAAACGCGGCTCAAGCGTAGTCTTCCCACGCTCTTGGCGAGCGTGGCTACGACGGCAGACTTAACGCGAACCCAATTTCTAGCCTGCCGCGACCAACCCTCGCCGCGTGCTTGATTCCCGTGAGCGACGGCGGTTAGACTGAATCCCCTCTCAATTCTGCTGAATTCCTGATGTTTGATGGCTGTGACCGGTCCCGCTCGTCGCTTTACGGAAAGGGTGTTTCGTGCTCTTCACCTCGTGGATGTTGTCGCTTCGTTCTTGGAGCCGTACTCAGTCGCGTCGCACCGCTGCCAGTCGTCGGGCGGCAACCCGACGCGAGCGGCTGGCCCTCCAGATCGCGGCGGTCGTCGAGCGGCTGGAGAATCGTCTGCTCCTTTCGAGCGTGACGTGGGACGGTGGCGGCAACGGTACCAACTGGAGCGATCCGCTGAATTGGGACGGCAATGTCTTGCCGACATCGGCCGACGATGTGACGATCAACTTCGGCAGCGCTACGGTCCAACACAACACGGGCACCGATACCGTCAACAGCCTGACGACGACCAACCCGTTTACGCTCACCGGCGGAACGCTGTCCATCGTGACCACGGTCCAAGTCAACAACACGTTCACGCTGAATGGCGGGACGTTGTCCGGTGGGACGGTGAATTTTGCGGATGATCGGACACTGGAATTCACCAACAATTTAGATAATCGTCTTTCGGGAGTCACGGTGAACGGGGATCTAACTTTGGAGGCCATTTTCGCAAAAGTGAGGATCGAAGGAGGGACGACGTTCGCGAACGCGCACTTGAGTGGTTACTACAGTACGCTGGGATTCGCGCCGGGTCAGACGGTGACGGGAAATATCTTGTTCGAGGGATCGAGCAGTGGTTCGCGAATTGTCCAGATGAATGGGACGTCGGGCACGCTGACGATCGGCCCCACTGGTTCGATCAAGACCGTGGCGGGGTTTGGGGGGTGGAATGGGGGCATCTACAACGATGGTACTACCTTCGGCAACGGCGAAATCACTCTGGTCAATCAGGGGCTGATCAGTGCCGAAGCCGGCGGCGCACTTTATGTGTCTCCGGATGGCGGCCTGACAAATACTGGCACCTTGCAAGCCCGGAGCGGTGGTACGCTGTTTGTGCAATTTCTTCCGGGGAATGCCAACACGGTGTTACTGGAAGACAGTGGTAGCGCACTGATCCTATCAGGGACGGACTACGTACTAAATTCCGGCTTGAGCGTGGCTGCAGGGCAGACGGCAACGCTGAACGGAACATGGTCCACAACCGGCGCGTTGAACGTAACCGGCGGGACGCTGAACCTGGGGGGCGACTTCACGACAGCGGGCCTCAACCTGCCGAGCTTCAGTAACACAGGCGGGATTGTGAACATCACGGGGGGAACGTTGAACAACATTGGCGACGTGCTCACGTTGAACAACAGCACGGGGCAGTGGAATCTGGCCGGCGGGCGTTTGTTTGGAGGGACACTGAATTTCGCGGATGGTCAAACGCTAGGGTTCGCACCCAACAACGGCCATCTCAACTTTTTGTTGGATGTAACGGTCAATGGTGATCTGACCCTGTCGGCGGATAACGCGTGGTTAGATATCCAACGGGATACGACATTCGCCAACGTACACTTGAGTGGGGACGGGACGGCGATTTTTTTCGATACGAATAGGCTGCCGGGAAACATCTTGTTTGAAGGAGCGAAGTCCGGCTCCCGGTATGTCGATGTGACCTATGATCATACGCTGACGGTTGGTCCCACGGTTTCGATCAAGACCATAGCAGGGTTTGGTGGAACGGGAAGAATTGGCTCCGGATTTTTTTTCGGCGTCAACATGACGCTGGTCAATCAGGGGTTGATCAGCTCCGAGGCCAGTGGAGCAACGCTGTCCATTCAACCGACCAATGGCTTCACCAACACCGGTACGTTGCAAGCGACTGGTGGTGGTACGCTCAACGTGTCCGAACAGGTGATTGTCAGCGGAACGACCTCTTTGATCTGCCCATCGAATGGAACGATCACTGTGTCGGGAAACCTGTTGGGAGACACACAAGTCTTTCAGCATTTCTCGCCAGCAGGAACGATTCGTTTGATTGGGTCGGGCACGGCGGCCAATCCGCAATTGTTGGAAGTGATGTCGCGAGACTTGGGCAATGTTGCGGATGGTTTCCGGAACAATTTCAACTATGGAACGCTGGCACTGGCCAACAACACCTACGTCCGACTGGTGGACGATTCCAACAATGCGGCAGGGGCTGAAGGCGAGGCTTTGTATGTCAATTCGCTGGTTGTCCCCAGCGGTGCCACGTTGAATTTGAATGGCTTCAATGTTTACGCCCGAACGTCTCAGATTGATGGCACTCTGATTGGTGGCAGCGTCAGTCAACTTCCGGACAGCGGAGCGCTCTCTTTTGCCACCCCCACCTCGGGAACGATTTCCGTGGCGGGTGAACTGGACGAATGGACCTTCTTTGGCCGCACCGGACGCAACGTGGGAATTTTGGTGAATCCGGGAACAAGCAGTCCACCGGCGCCTGTGGCTCCGCAACTCGGATTCGTCGAAGTCACGCTCGTCGATGCCGCCAATAACGTGGTCGCCCAGTCGAGCAGCCCCAGCGACGGAGCCCTCGCCACGCTGACTGATGTCACGCTTCCCAGCGATGGCACGTATCGCATTCAAATCCGCGCCGCGAGTGGTCACCGAGAAAACACCGGCAACTATTTGATCGCTGCCTACGATGTAGCGGTGGATGTCACAGCGCTGAGCCTCAACCGAACCGTCGTCGGCAACATCGAGAATCCCTTCAGTGTCGATCGCTGGACGTTCTCCGCCGTGGCGGGCCCGCAGTTTCAGTTTGATCTGGTGAATGCGGCCTCATCCGGGATCGCCTTCGATTTGAAAGGTCCGGGTGGTGTCGTGTTGTTCTCCAGGCTGACTGGCGACTCCGACCTCAAGACCATCGTGACACCGGGCAATTACACGCTCACAGTGTACTCGACGGGTAGTAATGCGGGTGCCTACTCGTTTCGGTTGCTGGAGACGACGCAAACCGATCTGACGTTGGGCACCGTTTATCACGGATCGTTGTCGGGCAGCGGACAGGCGCAGTTGTTCCGGGTGAGTGTCCCCGCGACTCAGGTGCTGACGGTTCAATTGGACGACAGTACGGCCGCTGATCACAACGAGCTGTACGCCAAATTCGGCTCTCCACCAACTCGTTCCGACTATGACGTTCGGTTTTCGAGTTCGGCAACTGCGGATCAAAAACTGCTCGTTCCAGTGGCGACGGCGGGCACTTGGTACGTGCTGCTGTATGGCAGCTTGGTTCCGGCCCCCAGCACGTATAATCTCACGGCCTCGGCAGCCGATGTCGTCATCGAATCAGTCTCGCCGGACGGGCACGCGGCGGGCAGTGCCGCGACGTTGACGTTGGTCGGGGCCGGGTTCGACAGAAATACGGTGGTCTCGCTTGTTGCGGCCGACGCGACTGTCCGACCAGCCACGACCACAGACGTCGATTCCCGTAAACAGATCACGGCGACGTTCGATCTGATGGGTGTGCCAACCGGAGTGTATGCGGTCCGTGTGACGCGTCCGGGCGGCGATTCAGCAGACCTGCCCGGTGCGTTCACGGTGTTAGAGGGCCCGGTGCCGCATTTGGAGACCAGGCTCATTTTGCCCAGTGTGCTCGGTCGGCATCAAGTAGCGACGCTGTATGTTGAATATGCCAACACGGGCACGCTGGGCATGCCCGCCCCGCTGCTGATGCTCCAGTCGTCCGATGCCGACAACAGCGATCTTCCGTTCTTCACGCTCGACAGGTCTCGCATCATCGAGAATCTGTGGACCTCCGCCCTTCCTGATGGATTGAGCCACTCGATCCAGATACTCGCAAGTGGTAATACACCGGGCGTGTTGCAGCCCGGCGAATCCTTCCGCGTACCGGTGTATTACAGCGGTTTGCAGCGACACCCCGAGCTGCCGAATGGGTGGGATTTCAACGACACTGCAGTCGAGATGGAATTGCGGATCTTTGACGTGACGGAACCGACAGCCATTGATTGGGCTTCGATCGAGGATTCGTCGCGCCCGCCAAACGTCTCCGACGAAGCGTGGGAACCGATCTTCGCCAACCTGCAGGCGCACACCGGCACGACGTGGGGCGACTATGTGCGGGTGCTCTCCGACAACGCGAAATATCTGGGGCGGTTGGGGCAGCGCGTGGTCGATATCGGTCAGCTTTGGTCATTCGAAGTGTTGCAGGCTCAGGGCCTGAGTCCGTTGACACAGTTGGCCTCGGAGGTCGATGCGGCGGTACAGGCTCCGGGTTTGTTGCTGAGTTACGGACGGTCCTTCGGTTCATCTATCGCGTCGCGCTACGAGATGGGGCCATTCGGTCGCGGCTGGACCGCTCCGTCGCAGACGACGTGGCAAAGGGATGCCGATGGTTCCGTGACGATCATTGGCACGAGTGGCTTGCGGCGAAGGTTCCAGCCGGACAGTCGCTACGCGGGTCGATATTTCGGGCAGGCTGGCGATAACGGGACGCTCATCGGCGGCACGGGCGGAACATTCCAACTTCGGGAATCGAACGGCTTCGTGACGGGGTTTCGCGCGGATAGCAAACAGGATTACTTGCAGGATCGGAACGGTAACCGGATCACGTCCAGCTACGACGCCTCCGGTCGCGCGACTTCGCTGACACACTCGGCCGGGCAGTCGTTGACGATCGCCTATAACGCGGCTGGACGAATTGTGTCGATCACGTCGTCCAACGGGCATCAGGCGACGTACACCTACGATGCCGCGAACCAGCATTTGCTGGCCGTCACCGGCTACGACGGATTGACCACGCGCTACACCTACAACACGACCGACGGAGCGGCACGCCTGCATGCGCTCACTTCCATCGAGTTCCCGAACGGCACCCATCGACTGTTCACGTACGACGCGGAGGGACGGCTGACCGGGATCGCCCGTGACGGCAACGCCGAACAAACTTCGTTCAGTTACGACGCGACGGGCAAGGTCACGGCAACCAATGCGTCCGGTGCGACGAAGTTCCATTTCGAACAGCACGGCCTCGTGACCAAGGTCGAAGACCCGCTGGGCAATGCCACGCAGAGCAGCTTCGACAACAACTTTCACGTCACACGGATCACTGATTCGACGGGGGCGACTCGGAAATTTTACTACGATTTACGTGGAATCCTCTACCAGTCCACGGACACACTGGGGTTCTCCACTGGTTTTTATCACAACAGAGCTTTTAACCAACTCACCGCGTTGACCAACGCGAATTTCAACTTCACCCAATACGCCTACGATTCGCACGGCAACCTGGTTTCCACGACCTATCCCGACAACACGGTCGAGCTGGCCACCTACGACGCGATCGGAAACGCGGTCAGCACGACCAACCGGCGCGGGCAGACGACGACCTACGCCTACGACGCCGCCGGCCGAATCACGCACCAATCGTTCGCCGATGGTTCGCAGGCCGATTTCGAATACGACGCGCGCGGCAACCTGACCTCGGCCATCGATGTCGGCGGCACAACAAGTTTCCTGTACGACGCGGCCGATCGCATGACTAGGGTCACGTACCCGAACGGACGGTTCCTGGACTACACGTACGACACCGTGGGGCGGCGTACGAGCATGACCGACCAAGACGGCTTTGCCACACGTTACGAGTACGACGGAACGGGGAGACTGTCGCGGCTGGCGGACACCGGTGGGACCACGCTGGTCACCTACACTTACGACACCGTCGGCTGGCGGCTCTCCCGCAAGGATCAGGGGAACGGCACGTACACCACTTACGAGTATGATGCGGCAAGCCAATTGCTGCACCTGATCAATCGCGCCCCGGACAACGCCATCAATTCCCGATTCGACTACACATACGACTCGCTCGGCCGCCGGGTGAGCATGGGGACGGTCGATGGCACGTGGGCCTACTCGTATGACGCCACCGGCCAATTGACCCGCGCGGTCTTCGTCTCCACAAATCCGGCCGTGCCGAATCAAGACCTGACCTACGTGTACGACGCGCTCGGTAACCGGATTCGCACGGTCGAAAATGGCGTCACGACCGCCTATGTCGCCAACAAACTGAATCAGTACACGACTGTCGGCACCGCCGTGCTCGGCTACGACGCCGATGGCAATCTGGTTTCAGAGACCGGCGGTAGTCACAACTCGACCTACACCTACGATACGCAAAACCGGCTGGTGGGCGTGGTGACCGCGGACGGTGCGTGGACCTACGAATACGACGTCTTCGGCAATCGCATCGCGTCGGTCCAAAACGGCGAGCGGACTGAATATCTGCTCGACCCAACAGGATTGGTCGATGTGGTCGGCGAATACGACGGATCAGGGAATGTCGTGGCTCACTACAGTCACGGCTTTGGCTTGACCAACCGGTTCGACTCTGCTGGCAGTTCCACGTTCTATGACTTCGATGCGATCGGTTCGACCGCTGGCGTGACCAATGCCAGCGGCAGTTACGCCAACCGCTATCGCTACCTGCCATTTGGTGAGAACTTCGCGTCCACCGAAACCGTTGCAAATCCTTTTGAGTTCGTGGGGCAGTTAGGAGTGACCAATGAAGACAACGGCTTGGATTTTATGCGGGCACGGTTCTACTCGACTGATCTCGGCAGGTTTAATGGGATCGATCCACTCGGAATACGGTCAGGCACAGTAAACCTTTTTAGCTATGTTGGAAATACGCCGGTAAGTTTTGTAGATCCGTCCGGACTAGAAAAATTCGAACTTCCACAGTTACCGCCGATCCCTACTTACTTTCCGCCGAGGCCGGACGGTCCAGTAGTAGGCCCCGATACTAGCGGCAATCGCAACGATCCGAACCCTGAACGCACTCAGGAAATCGAACGAGCGCAAGACGATGTTGGCGACGGACTCGAACTTTTAGACACAACCCTGGACACACTCTATAACCCGATTCCGGACCAATTAAATCCGACTCGGCTTGGTCCGGAGCCTGACCCAAATCCACCCAATGGCCCGAGTCTTCCACCTTTCAAGTTTCCCAAAGCGCCACCACCCCCTGAACCGCAGTGTACATCATGCAACCCAGCAACGACCCCGAATGAGTCCCCCAATGTTCCACAGGCGGTTGATCCGAACGACAAAATAGGCCCAGCGGGATTCGGGACGGCGAACTTTGTGGCGGCGAGCAGCGTGTTTCCCTACCGCATCGACTTTGAAAACGATGCCCGCGCCACGGCTCCGGCGCAGCGCGTGGATGTCACCGACCAACTCAGTCCGAACTTCGATTGGAACACGCTCGAATTGACCGAGGTGGGATTCGGCGACGTGTTGTTGGACGTCCCCGCGCACAGCCAGCACTTCGAAGCGACCGTGCCAATGAACTTCAACAATCAGGACTTCGAAGTCTGGGTGACGATCGACCTCAACGCTCAAACCGGCCTGCTCTCCGCGCAATTCCTGTCGGTCGATCCCACGACATTCCTCCCGCCCGACGTGCTCACCGGGTTCCTCCCTCCCGAAGACGGCACAGGCCGCGGTCAGGGACATTTCAGCTACACAATCCGCCCGAAGGAAAACCTCACCAGCGGCACGGCGATTCGCAACATCGCGATCATCCAATTCGACGGCGGAGAAACCATCGCCACCAACCAGATCGATCCACACGATCCGGCTCAGGGAACCGACCCCACGAAAGAAGCTCTCGTCACCATCGACGTCGGAGTGCCGGCGAGCAGTGTCGCGGCGCTGCCAACAACCGCGTCCTCCGCGGCTTTCACGGTTTCGTGGTCCGGCAGCGACGATGCCAGCGGCTCGGGCATCGCCACCTACGACGTCTACGTTTCCGACAACGGCGCTCCGTTCGTGCCGTTCGTCATGCAAACAACCGCCACCTCGGCCACGTTCAGCGGGGCCAGCAGTCACACCTACGCTTTCTATTCGGTGGCCACGGACAACGTGGGGCATCGCGAAGCCATCCCCACGAATTCCGATACCTCCACAACGACTCCCCCGAATGTGGCCCCGACGCTGGACAACTCCGGCACGCCGTACCTGATCGCTCCGGCGGGCAGCCGGTTGGCGACCGAGATGTCGAACGGGACGCTGATCTCTGACCTGCTGGCGCGTGGCGCCGGTGGCAATCCGATCACCGATGCCGATTCCGGAGCGGTCGAGGGGATCGCGCTGACCGGGATCAACAAGATCGACGGCACGTTCGGAACGTGGGAATTCACGCTGGTCGCCAATCCGCAGGCATTGGACTGGATCAACGTGGAAACGGCTGGCACGCTGTCCGATTCCAGCGCCCTGCTGCTCCCAGCAGACGCCGACGCGCGGCTGCGATTCGTGACCACACTCATGCCGCGTCACAACACGACGGCAAATGACGGTTCGCCTCGAACGCCGGCGCAGGGTTTCCTGCCGCTGGAAACGAAGCTCGACACGGGCCTCACATTCCGCGCCTGGGATCGCACGATAGGGACGGCGGGCGGACGGGCGGACACCAGCATCAATGGCGGATCGACGGCGTTCAGCACCGTCACCGAATCGGCCGGCACCTACTTTGAGACGCGGTTGTACCGCTCGTTCAACGTGGCCGCGGAACTCAATACCTACACTCTCGAACAGGAATTCAACGCGCTGGTCAATGTGTTTGGCTACCAGGATCGTTCCACGGCGGACTATTCCGGGTTCACGATCCTGATGAGTCCCATCCCTGGCGTGGCAACGTCGGC
>JACRIH010000224.1 GCA_016235885.1 Planctomycetales bacterium
CCGTCGCTCCGTCTGGTGGCGGTGTCTGTGTGAAACGTCGCTCCCCCTGGTGCAACATGAAAACGGCCAGCGTCCACACCGCACCAAGGACGTACAGCATCAGCAGGATTCCGTACCAACCCGAAAGTGTCAGCAGCGACGCCATCGCCACTTGCAGCATGCTCAGGGCACACAACCACCAGTATTGTCGCGCGTTCTTTTCTTGAAACAGCACCAGCCAGGACAGGTACACCAACAAGTGTGAGAGGGCGATCACGCGGGCATCGTCGCTCGGTCCCATCGATTCGTAACCGGCCACGCAGAAGATGGCCACACCAATCAGGTTGGCCCACAGCGGCGGCAGGAACAACAGACGTCGTCGTTCCACGTAAATGAAAGCGATCACAACCAGCGGCAGCGTGATGAAAGCCGGCCACCAGTGTTCCTCAGCGAATGCCAGCATCACACCCGTCAGGCCTGTCAGACCATACAGGGAAAGCTGAAACACGAGGGACAGAGACATCGACCAGACTCCACTTCAATTCCACTGCATCAATTCACTGAGACTCGCCGCGTCGGCGGTCACGACATGAAACGGTTCGTTGTTCCCGGTTCGTTCGTCCGCCGCCCCGATCGAATTCAACTGCGATTCGGCGTCTGGTCGCGTGCGCGTCGTCACCAATACGTGTCGCATCGCGTCGGGAGCTTGCGACGGCCAGTCCCGAACCAACTCGCCCGGCAATTGATCCGGCGTGGACTCGACGAGAGTGAGAAGTTCCAGCAGGGCATCGATCACGTCCAATCCGGCGGTTCCGGTCCAGCGGACCGTCTGTCGGCCATGCACAGCCAGCCACAAGCCGGAATCCCGCGCCTGCCGGCATTGCCGCACACACATTGTCGCGACAAAGCTGACGGCTCGCTCGATCAAATCGGAGTCCGCTGTCAGGACGTCGCGCGAAGGTTGCCACAGGTCCAGCACGATCAACAGGTCGCGGTCGCGGTGCTGGTGGAACTCGCGGACCATCAGCGAATTCATTCGCGCGGAAGTGCGCCAGTGAATTGATCGCGGACTGTCTCCCGGACGGTACTCGCGCAGTCGATGAAACTCATCATCGAACGCACCGCGCCTCGACACCGGGGGCCGCACGACCTCTTCCGCACTGAACAGTTTCTGCTCCCACTGCGACGTGAGCTGACCGAGTCGCGGGTAGACCAGTAATTCGCCCGGCTCGTCGAACACGACGGCTCGTTCCAGCAGCCCCAGCGGAAACCGCGATGCAATCCGGACACTGCTGAATTCGACGCGCCCGCGATTCATGAGCCGCATTTGATAATGTCCCGTCCGTTCGGACTTCGGTGGGACACGGGTAAACAGCACTGCCGCTCGCAGATTGTCGCGGCCGATCTGCACGCCATCGTGTGCTTCCATCATCCATGAGGACAGCCAGCGTTTGCCGTTGGTCAGCGTGAGATCGACGGTAAATGTCTCGCCCGCCATCACTCGCGTTGGGTAACTGCGTCGCACCGAAGTCCGTCGCAGCGCCCAAAATGTTACCTGGCCGTTGAGAATGAACGGTCCCGCCATGAGGCAGAACACGAGTCGCAGAATGTTCTGGCGACCGAGCATCGAACCCGCGAAGAGCACGGTCAGGATGACCGCGTAGACGATGGCTTCCATTGTCCACTTCGTCCGATATCGACGCCTTCCGGTCCATCCAAGCCAGCCCGTGATTGCCTGCCGGGTCTTCCGCGACGAGTGCAGCCCCCACATCCCCAGGTAGACACCCGCGGCCAGCAAGAGCATTTGCGCGAAAAACGAATGCGTGGATGTCCACGCGGCTTGCAGTGCCAACAGGACGAGCAACGCCCCGGCCAGGGACGCCGCCACTCCCAGCCCTTCCTTCAGCCGACTGGAGTTCTGTTGGTCACGAAGAAGGGGCATCGTGGTGAGCAAAGTGCGGAACTGGAATCATGGAAGTGTGGAGTTCACGTCGGGATTCTAGTCCGATCCGCACCGCCGGGAAAGCAGGCCGGCCCCCTGGTAGTGGGTCAGTTCGACGGCGGCTGTGGCGTACGCGGCTCGCGTGCGGCCTGATTTGGGAAGGTGCAATTGCACGCGAGCCGCGTACACCACAGCAAGCTGACCCACGACCGGCCCTCTTGGTCTGGCCAAGCAACGCTCGACTGCGTCGTCATCCGCGTTCCAATTGAAAGCTGTGCGGCCATGCGGTTCGTCACGCGGTGCGTGATGGCCACGTTCCGCGCGGCCTCGCGTCGGCGTATCACTTCGGCGAATTCGATTTGCCTGCGGCGGTCGCGACCGGACGTCCCGCGATGATCAACGGAACGCGAAGTTCCGGGTACGCGGGGTCGTTGCTGAACATCGTGACCGAGGTGTGATGTTCTCCAGGGGGCACCTCGCCAGCCACGGTCACCTTGATTGTGGTACACCAGCGACCGTCTTCGTCCCGTCCGGCACCGACGATCTTGACCGCCACGAGGTCGGATGAACTGGTCGCCCCCTCGATCGTGAGCGGCGTGCTGCGACCGTCGGTCACCGAGATCTCTTGCACTGTCGGTTCGCCGCTGGTTTGGCGGCACAGCAGCGCCCGAGGGCGCACCATGACCTGATTCTCGGGCAAAACGAGCTTGAAACCGAGGTCCATCGTTCGCGGTTGAGTGTCCTCGAAATCGACTCGCACGCGGTACTCCTTGGCACCGGGCGCTTCGAGGGCCGTCTTCACCCGCACCGTGATGTCGCCGCGTTCGCCCGGCTGGTAGATCTCTTTCTTCAGGCGCGGCTGCAAGCAACCGCAACTCGGCGTGATCTTCGTGATCTTCACGGGCGTCGAACCGGTGTTGATGAACTCGAACCAGCCGCGAACCTCTTCGCCGGGCGGAACCTCACCGAGATCGACCAAGTGCTGCCGGAAAGACAGCCCCGGTCGTGGCACCTCGCCAACGACAGGACGCTCGCGCGGTCCGGCCACATGAGCCACGATCGCACACAGAAACGGAATGGCCAGACCAGCAGCGGACAGAGTGTTCATGAATTGCACGGAGACCTCCCGTCGAAGGGGGGCGGGTTGTAACACAGCTCTAAAACCGCCTCAAGCCGAGTGGCCGATCCACGCCAGACGAACTCCGGGTTGATGCGTCGACATCCGCGCGAGCGGGGCGGCGTCAGCCGACGGCGAATTTCTGGATTCGGGTGTTCATCGTATCCGCAACGTAGAGGCAGTCGCGGCTGTCCAACACGATTCCGTGCGGCAGGTGGAATTGGCCAGGCTCGATGCCCTCACCCCCAACGCCACGCAGGTACTTGCCATCGTTCGTGAATTGTTGAACGCGGTTGTTTGTCGCACTGACCCAAACCCGGTCCTGCCGGTCCACGCACAGCGAGATGGGGCCTCCCATACCCGGTGTGCCGTCCTTGTTCAGCGGGGGCGGCCCGAACCCACCGGGATCGGCGCTCTCCGTTCCCCAGAACGCGAGCAGCTTTCCCTCCGGCGTAAACTTCTGGATGCGATCGAGCGCCGCGTCTGTCGTGTAGACGTTCCCGGCACGGTCGAAAGCCACAAACTGCGGCCCGGCGAACCGGCCTCCGGCAGACTGGCCGCCGCCAAACTGTCCCGGCTCTTTGCCGAGTTCTCCCCACTGGCCCACGAATTTTCCATCGCGCGTAAATTTTTGGACGCGGCTGTTGCCCTGATCGGGCACATACAGCAGGCCGTCCGGCCCCAAGGCAATCGAGCCTGGCAACCGGAACTCCCCATCTCCGGTCCCCTTCTGGCCCCATTCTCGTAGCCGTTCACCCGCAGGCGAGTAGGCCGCCACCTTGTTGCTGTTCCAGTGGGCGACATAGACGATTCCGTCCGCATCAACGGCGAGACCTCCCGCATGCGGTTGAACGGGAAACGCGCCAAGGAACTTCCCCTCAGAGGTGAATCTCTGGACGCGCTGGTTGCGGAACTCGGCCGTGTAGACTTCGTCGTTCTTGCCGATCGCAATGCCCACGCAGGCGTCGAACTCGCCCTCTCCCTTGCCGTGCTCTCCCCACTCCAGCAAGAATTTTGGAGGAGGTGGCGTCTCGTTTTTTTCATCCGCCGTACTCCAGTCCCCCGACAACAGGGCGAGCAATCCAATTCCAGTCCCGCCGAGAAACCGTCTCCGTGAGAGACGTCCGCCGTGTCGTCGATTGAATGCATCGCTGGATCTCATACGGCCTCCTTCATCGAAAGCTTCGTTCAATTGAACAGATTACGGCGGACCATTGGTCCCGGCATTTTGCCGTCCGAAGACGAATTGTCCATCGAGAGGCATCACTCGCGGCGCACGGTTCGCGACGGTGGCAACTCGCGGAACCGTGCCGTATCCTGTGCCGATCCAACTCACAGGAGGAATCGCATGTCGGAGTTTGCAGGCAAGACGGTGCTGGTGACGGGTGGTACGCGCGGCATCGGCCGGGCTGCCGCGTTGCGGCTGGCGTCGGAAGGCGCTCGTGTCGCGATCAATTTTGTCAGCCGCGAAGCGGATGCCCGTGCCACGCGGGCAGAGATCGAACAATTGGGTGTGCCAGCAGTCATCGTACAGGGAGATGTCGCGCTGCCCGAGGACGCCCGGCGCATCGCCGCCGAAACGCGAGCCGCACTCGGACCGATCGACATCCTCGTCCATTCCGCCGGGCTGAGCATTGTCGAACCGGCCGATCAGGTCACGTGGGACACCTGGCGACGGATCATGAGCGTGAACCTCGACGGCACGTACAACATGATCTACGCGGTTAAGGATGAAATGATCGAGCGGAAATTCGGACGTATCGTCAACCTGTCATCGCTGGCCGCCTTGCGACCGCGCCAGAATCAGGTTCACTACTCGACGGCGAAAGCGGGCGTGATCGCGTTCACCCGCTGCTGTGCCGAGGCGTGGGCGAAGTTCAACGTGCGGATGAATTGCGTCGCCCCCGGCCTGATCGACACCGAAATGGTCTATCTCCTGCCACAGGAACTCCGCGACGCGGCCATCGCTGGCACGCCACTCGGACGCATGGGGACGGCGGGCGAAATCGCCAACGTCATCCGGTTCCTCGTCAGCGAGGAATCGAGTTTCATGACCGGACAATGCCTGGCGGTGAGTGGCGGGCGAGTGATGTTGCCGACGTAGGCCAATGACGAATGACGAAGCCCGAATGTCGAAAGAATGACGAAGCACGAAATCTGAATCGATGTTCCCGAAGGCGAAGTCGTTCGTCATTTGTCATTCGAGATTCGACATTCCTTCGTCATTCGTGCTTCGTCCTTCGTCATTACCCAACCCCGCCGCAGACATGGTCCGCACGCCCGACTCTCCACCGCCATCTCCCCTTGCCACTGAAGCCGGTTCGCCGTGGTATCGCGAAGTCACCGCGTACCAATGGCTCGTGCTGGTGATCGCTTCGGCCGGGTGGGTGTTCGATGCGTTCGAGGGGCAGATTTTCAACATCACCCGGACGGACTTGCTCACCGACCTGCTCGGTGTCAGCAGCGATCATCCGGATGTAAAACGATGGGGCGACATTTTTCTCGGCGTGTTTCTCATGGGAGGCACACTCGGTGGGATACTGTTCGGTTCTCTCGCCGATCGCTGGGGACGTCGGCCGACGATGGTCGTCACGATTCTCTTCTACTCGGTCTTCTCCGGCCTGACGTATTTCGCA
>JACRIH010000228.1 GCA_016235885.1 Planctomycetales bacterium
CAGGCAAATCGGGCGGCGTCTTGATAGCTTCTGACATGGTGGTGTGCTCCGGGGAAAGAAATGGGATGTTGTCCAACTCCAATTTCTCCCCAAGCACACCGCCTTCTTCAACTCACCGTCCACAACTTTCGACATTATCTCGGGACGATTGCCGGGACGGTTGATCACCCGCAGCACTTCGCCCGTCTCGGCCAGGGTGCAGACCAAGGGGTGATAGCCCCACGTGCCGTCGTAGGCGATGTCCACTCCCTGCTTCTTCTCGCCGCGAGTCTCCACGAGCGTGCCGTCGAAGTCGAGCGTGGCCCGGTCGAAGAATTCGGCGGGCTGCCGCTGCCAGACGTTCTGCCGCGCTTCGTCGATCGCTGCGTTCAGGGAGTGCAGGTGCTCGGACCGAAACCGCCGGCAGAAGTCTCCCGCCGTGGTGGGATCGGGAATGCGGTCCGCCCCCAGCGCGTCGAGAAACGCTTCGTCGTTGCGCCGCAGTTCGAGGTCCTGCAGACAGCGGCCGTCACACAGCGCGTTGAACGCCAGGTTGAGCACGTGATCCGATTCGTGATACGGCAGGTGCCACTTCAAACCCTGCACTCGGCGGTCGATGGCGGCCACCAGTCCCGATTGCCTGGCCAGTTCCAGAAACAGCCCGATGCCGCCGTAGACAAGACCGCGTTGTCTCGCGCCGATTTCGTAATGCAGATTGCGGCCGCGAAACACCGGCCGCGGCGGGTTGACTTCCCGCTCTCGCGCCAATCGCGCCCTGATACGGCGCTGGCCGTCAGCCAGTCGATGTCGTACAGTCGTGTTCACTCGAAACCCTCCGTGAGGAATGAATTGTGGACCACGGCTGTCACGTCGCAACAGCCGCATTCGCGGGGGATTTCGAGCTTTTTTATGCGCGGCCTCGCTCGCGGCTTTGGGGGCTCGGTTGGTTAAGGCTAGCAGCCCGTTGAAAAACGGCCCCTTGACAGGGGTGTTATTGTGTCACCATGAGGCATAGATCACAAGAACTGTGTGTGAGCTGAGGACCAGGGAAGGAACATGCTGGGACGACGACTGCAGGAACAGCAGGAGTTGTGGGTGGCGACGACGGACTTGGTGCGCGGGCCGGGGCATGCGTTGTACGAGAAGTTGAACGAACTCTTGGCGGAAGCCGGGTTCGATCGCTGGGTGGAAGACCTGTGCGAACCGTACTATGGCACGGCGGGCCGGCCGGGGATTCCGCCGGGTGTGTACTTCCGGATGATCCTCGCGGGCTATTTCGAGGGGATTTCCGCGCAGCGGGTGATTGCGTGGCGATGCGCTGACAGTCTGTCACTGAAGTCGTTCCTGGGGTTCGGCCCGACGGAAGAGACACCTCATCATTCCAGCCTGACGAACTGTCACCAGCGGCTGCCGCTGGAAGTGCATGAGAAGCTGTTGAAGGGACTGCGGGTTGGCGTGGATGCCACCACGCTGGAAGCCAACGCGGCGCTGAAATCCCTGGTCCGTCGCGACACGCTGGAAGACTACCCTGAATACCTGCGACGACTGGCGGCGGAACAGGACGTGACCCTCGAATCCGACGACGATCTGCGACGCTTCGATCAGCAGCGGAAAGTCAAGTCCCTGAAGAACGACGAGTGGGTGTCGGAGAGCGACCCGGAAGCGCGGATCACACAGAGGAAGGATGGCCCGACGCACCTGGCATACAAGGCCGAACACACGGTCGATCTGGACACCGACCTCGTGGTGGCGGTGCAAATCGCACCCGGCGACGCCGGCGACACGATCACGCTGCCGGTCAGCTTGGAGACCGCCGAAATAAATTTGCTCCTGGCCGGAGCCGACCATGAAATCCGCGAAGTGGCCACCGACAAGGGCTACCACAAAGCCAACTGATCCACGACCAAATGTTGCTCGGTCGCCGGACGTACATCCGCGAACCGCAGCAACGCGGTCGGCGGAAGTGGCTCGACAAACCGGACGTTGACCAGCACGGCGCCGGGCAGGTTTCGGCGCACGGCCAGGGCGTACGCCGGCGAGAGATCGGCGGCCACGGCCTGCACCTTGGCGCCCGACGCCCGCAACCGTTTCCAGAACGGTTCGAGTGCGTTGGCTCCTTTGCCGTTTCCCACGAACACCATGGCTCCGGATTTCAGATCGAGCACCAGCGTCACGTAGCGGTGTCCTTTCCCGATCGCGATCTCGTCGATGGCGATCTGCTCCAGAGATTTCAGTTTGGGCCGGGCGAAATGCTTGACCAAAAACCGTTTCTGGATGTCCTTGATCGTGTCCCAGCTCGCCCCCAGATGTCGGGCCACGTCCCGAATCGTCATCGCCTGGGACAAGTCCCAAGCGTAGCGTTCGAAGGCCCGCGTGTGCCGCACCTTCTCGTCGGCGAACGTCACCCGCACCTGCCGGTTCGTCTGAGAGGTTATCCGAAAAGGTTTGTTTTTTTATACCGCTGCGGCCGACGGAGTTACCGCTGCAACCGAGGGAGCTGTGTTTTGATTGAGTCGGTAGTTTAAGGTCACCGGCGGATCGGCGGGTGCGAGGCGTTTGAGCATCAGGTGAATGGCGTTGATTTGGATCATGGCTTCTGCGGAGGCGGTGGTCCGTTCATAGTCCTTGCTGTTACGGAGCGAGCGGCCGTTCCAAGCATTGGTCCGCTCCACGACCCAGCGTTTGCGAATCACATGGAAGCCTGTGGTGCCCGGGGGTGGTGATTGCACTTCGATGGTCCACTGCGGTCGATGTTTGGCCAACCAGGCGTTCAAGGAATGATTGTGATACTTGTGGTCTCCGAAGATGACTTTCAACCGCGGCAACTCTGCGGCGGTCACGCGCGCCAACAATTGCGGGGCGGCGGTGCCGTCGTCCAAGTTCGCCCCCGTGACGACGACGGCCACCAGCAATCCCAGCGTATCCACCAGCCAATGACGCTTGCGGCCTTTGATTTTCTTCCCGCCATCGTAGCCGCGATCTGGTCCTCCAACCTCCGTGGTCTTCACGGACTGCGTGTCGATGCAGGCCGCGCTGGGTGTGGGTTCACGCCCATCTCGAACACGAATTTGAGTCCGCAGGGTGGCGACAATCTTGGTCAGCGTGCCATCATCGCGACACGCCGCGAAGTATTCGTAAACCGTACTTTTGGGCAACAAGTGCGATGGCCCAGGAATGACGGATTCCAGCAGGAGAAGTTTTACGCCGCATTGGTCGTCCGTCAGGTCCGTGGGATAGGATTTTCTCGATACCGTCCGTGGCTCCGTCATGGCTGGGCACTCCTTTGTTAGATGACGGTATAACGGTAGCTGATTTCCCCGGTTAGGTCCGGTCAACTTTTCGGATAGCCTCCGACAACGAAAGCACCACACTCGCGGCACCGCAAGTTCCAGAAACACGGGCTGGCCTCCCTGTGGAACATGCCGCCACATCCGTCGTTTGTCACCCTGTCGAAACACTTCGGCCCGTCCGCAGCCCGGACACCGCAACGCCTCTCGCGGCAACTCGATCCTCACCGTGACGGCTCTCCCTTCATACTTCGTTCCCACGTAACGATAGCCTCGAACACCCAACCCAAACCTAAACTCTCATAACACCTGGTACAGAAACTGGGGGCACCTCAGTAGCCACGCTCGCCAGAGCGTGGGTAGACGACAAAAACAGGGGAATTCCCTCAATCAGAAGTCGTTTCCACAGGGGCCGCACCGACCACAGTCGAGAGCATGAGACTCCCTTCCTCTCGCAAACAAATTGCGACCCATAATTGGAATCATGTCCTGGCTATCGGGCAATCCGAGGTCGATCAGGACAGCATCGAACGACTCTGTGGCCAGTCTGGACAGTGCGTCGGTCAGCCGGTGTGCAGACTCAATCTGCACTAACGCTCCGGCGGCCTCGGCAAGATGCAACCGGAGCAGTCTGGCGTCCCCTTCGTTATCCTCGACCAGCAGCACTTTCTTCGTGAATCACAGGCGATCCGAATCAAACGTCGGACGGAAGGCGGGCCACCGTCAGCCAGAAATCGTTGATTGACTTCACCACGCGCAGGAATTGATCGAGATCGACGGGTTTGGAGATGTAACAATTCGCGTTCAGTTCGTAGCTCTTCAAGATGTCCTGTTCGGCTTCGGACGTGGTGAGCACGACGACTGGAATGCGTCGCAGGGCTGGATCCGACTTGATTTCCGCGAGCACTTCCCGCCCATTCTTTTTTGGCAGATTAAGATCCAGCAGAATCAAATCTGGACGAGTGACGCCGGCATATCTCCCCACGCGTCGCAAATACTCCAATGCCTCGAACCCGTTGGAGACAACGCTCAACCGATTGTTGACTTTCCCTTCCTTCAGGGCCTCGATGGTCAGCCTGACATCGCCGGGGTTGTCTTCAACAAGCAAAATCGAAATCTCTTTGGTGGCTTGGGACGTGCTCATGGTCGCCTCTCTGAGCATGAACGAGGTTAGCGAGCGCTGCTGGGGTGGGAGGATACCCGAATGGGAAAGCAAGTACGAGCGATCCCAAACTGCCCTCAACCGTATGGCTCGCCAGAAGTAAGCGGGCGGTTCATCAAGTGCATCCGATGATCACTGTGCTCGGAATCCGGACTCGCGGATGAACGGTTCGAGTTCTGTGCCACGAGCCAACCGGAGCAAAATCGGCGTCGTCATGATCGTCGTTGTGAGAGCCATGATAACCAACATGCAGAACACACTCGGTGGAATGACTCGCAGTTGGTATCCCACGTTGACGACGATCAACTCCATTAACCCCCGCGTATTCATCATGCAGCCAATCACGGTCGCCTCGCGACCACGAAACCCGCTGCTCCACGCGGCGAGACCGCAGCCGGCGAATTTGCCCACACTGGCCGCGGCAAGGACCAGACCGCACAGCAACCACATCATCGGTCTGCCACCGAGGCTCCCGATGTCTGTCTGCAGGCCGGTGTACGTGAAAAAGATCGGCAGGAAAAACGCAGTGACGAGGTCTCGCAGCCGCCGCGAAACGGCCTCGCGAAACTCCGGTTCGGACGACAGCACGGCCCCGAGGAGGAACGCGCCGAAGATTGCGAAGATGCCGATCAAGTTCGCCACAATCGCGCAGCCGAAGATGGCGGCGAGCAGGATGGCTAGCGAATTCAAACCCAGCTCGCCGTTCCCGTGCTTCAGGGCGCGGCGGACCCAACGGACAAGCAATGGTTTCACCACGAAGACCATGCACAGCCCGAAGGCGATCGTCAGGCCGACCATTCGCAGCGTGGAAGTCGGATCGAATCCGCCGCGGACGATGGCCGATACCGTCGCCAACAATGTCCAGCCGGCGGCATCGTTGATTGCGGCGGATGAAATCGTGATCGTACCGATGCGCGTTCGAGTGATGTTCAATTCCATCATCATTCGACCGAGAACTGGCAGTGCGGTAATCGACATCGCTGTGCCAAGGAACAGCGAGAAGCCAAGGAACTGGAGTTTCGAGTTCGCGTTAGGATGCGCCTCGATGTAGGGATGCAGCAGCCAGGCGACTCCGATCCCCAACGCAAACGGCAGCATGATTCCTGCCGTCGAGATCGCCACGGTCGCTGTCCCATGGTCTCGCAAGTGGGTGAAATCGAATTCCAGTCCGATCAGGAACAAGAGCAGGATCAAGCCCAGTTGACTGAGCATGGAAAACACCCAGTGCAGTGTGACGTCGAACAGTTCCGGCGGCAGTCCACCGTGCGGCACCGGATGAAACACCGCGTTCGACAGGCCGGGTAGAATGTAACCGAGCACCGATGGACCGAGCATCAGTCCGGCGGCGATTTCACCGACGACCGACGGTTGCCCCAGCTTTCGGAACAGCACCGCGAACACGCGGGCCACGACGATGATGACCACCAGTTGAATCAACACCGGCAGCAAGATGTCTTCGACGTGCATCCGCTTCAGCAGCAGCACAGCTTCGCTCAAACTGAGGTGAGTGGATACTGCGTTGGGATCATTCACTGGAAGTTCTTCAAATGGGGCAGATCCATGGCAACGACGGCTTGCCACTCAGTCTGAATTGTGCGGTGCCTGATCCCCGCCTCCATCGTGAAATCACTCCATAGAGGCGGGATTGCACTACGTGGCGTTCCATTCCGCACCCAGCATGAGCGAGTTCAATCCACTACCGATGCCGAGCAGAGCGAGGCGATCACCGGGTTGGACGTGGCCGCGTTCGATGCCAAGGGCAGCGGTCAGCGGCAGTGCGGCGGCTCCGGTGTTGCCGAGGAATTCGACTGTCGCAAAATCCAGCTTCGGGTCCAGTCCCAGTCGTTCGTAGAGCAGCTTGCGATGTGCCCGGCCAACCTGGTGTGTGAACGCTTTGGTCACGCTGGCGTTCGTCCATTCGAGAACGCGCCGGGTTTCGTCCCATGTCGATTCGGCGAGGTTGATCCCGGCGTGCAGAAGCGCTTCCGAATCGGTCTGCATGCGCGGCCGGTCGTCACCGTGAGTCTGTGACGCGACACCGCCGGCACACAGGTCATGGTTGGCCGTATCGGTTTGAAACGCTCCACCGAGCAATCGATTTCCGCGTCGGCTGAGCCTTCGTTCGCAAAGCAACACCGCCGCAGACCCCGATCCAATCGTGAGCGAGGCAAACGCCAGTTTCACATCCTGCCGCGTGACATCGGGCGATTTGAGCAGCGAGTCAATTGTGGCCTCGACAAGTTCGCGACCGATCTCAGTGCCGACCACGATCCCCGACTTCACCTGCCCCATCTCAATCATGTTCGCGAGCGTCACCATCCCATTGAGAAGTCCGAGACAGGCGTTGCTGATGTCAAACACGAACGCCCGATTCGGCAATCGCAAGGCGTGATGTACTCCGCTCGCCGTCGCCGGCTCCAACTGATCGCGACACACCGAACCGTGCGCCAAGAAACCGATTTGCGCTCGGTCAATTCCCGCCGCCGCGATGACTGCTTCAGCGGTCCGAGCGCTGATCGTTCCCGGTTTCGTGCCGTGATCCCAGAAACGTCGTTCACGAATGCCGGTCATCATTTCGAGACGGCCGGCGGGCAACGCCAGCCGGTCGTACACCGGGGCTAGCCGCTCTTCAATTTCTGCGGACGTAAGAACGTGCGGGGGCAGTGTGTAGCTGAACGCTTCGATGCAAACTCGTTCGTACCGCATGCCACTTCCGCCGTTGGTCAGGTTTGTCCAGCCCGACAGCAAGAACAGCAGGGGCCAGCTGCGAAGCCCGTCCTACGTCGCAAATCAGACGCGGGCTTCGATCTTGGCCGAAGTGCCTTCGATCTGTCCCATCAGGAACGCGATCTCTCGAAGTTCGTCGTCTCGCTCCGTGTCGGGTGGGGCCAATGGTTCGCGGAATGCCAGCCGACGTGAACTGCGGATGTATCGCAAACCCTGGAGAACCAAATCACGCTGCTGTTTGGTCAATGCTACTGTCAAACTATCCACCATCGGAGTCTCTCGCCTTCTGAGCAAGGTTGACTGTGCGTCAGGGGTTGGTCCTTCCTGTGACCCCGCTCTGACGAATCATGTTACTTGACGAGCGTCCGATTCTCAATCCGGCAGTTGCGAAACTTTGCCGACGTTGCGGCTTCTTCTGCCAGCCAGCCGAGCGAATTCCAGACGGGGATCCGCCAAGCTTGCGAAGTCTTCTCCAATTGATCGGGTTCCCTCGGGCAAATCTTGCCGCAGTTTTCGCGTCGCGTCAGGGACGTTACAGGCGACAAGACTTCAAGGTTGCAACCGGTACAAACGAACACAAGCCGATTTTCTGACATCACGGCGTCGCCGCCCGCAAATGACCAAGCCGAAATGCTTCAGCAATTGCCTTGGGTACCTCGGCTTCCGCCAATACGAGGTGGGCACGGTTTTCCTGCGTCAGCGCCTTCATTTCCTGTTCTTTCGAGACGGCGGCCGCGCGACGTTCCTCGGCATGCGCCCGAGCCACCCGCACGTCGGCTTCCGCCTGATCCGCCTGCAACCTGGCACCGATGTTGTCGCCAACATCCACGTCGGCAATGTCGATGGAAACGATTTCAAACGCCGTCTGCGAATCGAGACTCTTGTCGAGCACCGCCTTGGCGATGAGCATCGGGTTGGCGAGCACTTGCTTGTAACTGTCGCAGGAACCAATCGCAGAAACGATCCCTTCGCCCACGCGGGCAATCACCGTTTCCTCGGTGGCTCCACCGATGAGCTGTGACAGATTGGTACGCACAGTGACACGGGCTCGCGCCTTGAGTTGAATGCCGTCCTTGGCCACGCCATCCAGCGTCGTCCGTCCGGTTCGCATGTCGGGGCAATCGATGACTTTTGGATCGACGCTGGTCTGCACGGCTTCCAAAACATTCCGTCCCGCCAGGTCGATCGCCGCAGCGGTGTCCCAGTCGAGGTCGATGTTGGCTCGATGAGCCACGACGAGCGCCTGAATTACGCGGCGGATGTTGCCTCCCGCCAGATAATGAGCTTCGAGTGCCTGGGTGGTGATTCCCATTTCGGTCAGGCCCGCTTGCACGGCCATGATTTTGGTTTCGACAATCGTCCGGGCATTGACTTTGCGGAACGACATCGCAATCAGCGACAGCATGCTCACTCGGGAACGAGTCACGAAGGCCTGCAACCACAGATTGAAATACTTGACGATCAGGATGAATAGAATCAACCCGATCAGCAGACCAAACAAAATACCGCCGATTCCCAGCACGTACTTCACCACGTCGGGCATGGCTCAAATCATCCTTTTCGTCGATCGTGTAAGTGGTTTCCGCCAGCGTTGCGGATGGTAGGCGAATCGACACGGGAATTCAATTTGCCCGATTCGACGGACGGTTGCAGGCTCGCACCGATTGCAGTAGCGTGAGCCGCGTTCGTATTGGCATTTGAAAACCACGCCGTCGATGTGCGGCCTGCACCTCGAAAACCGAAGGAACCACAATCATGAGCGCCGAAACTCGCGTCGCCGAATTGAAGCTCGAACTGCCCCCGGCACCCAAGCCCGTGGCGACTTACGTCCCAGTTGTCCAAGTTGGCAACCTCGTATATGTGTCGGGTCACGGTCCGTTGCGGCCGGACAAAACGCTTGTTTGTGGAGTCGTCGGGGCCGACCTGACGGAAGCGCAGGGATACGAAGCCGCCCGCGTCACCGGCTTGGCAATCCTGGCCACGCTACGCAGTCAGCTTGGTTCTCTCGACCGCGTCGTCCGCTTGGTGAAGACTCTGGACATGGTCAATTCCACACCCAGCTTCGAACGGCACCCGTTCGTGATCAACGGTTTCAGCGACTTGATGGCCGATGTCTTCGGCGAACCAGGCAAGGGGGCGCGGAGTGCGGTCGGCATGAGTTCGCTGCCGGGGCGAATCGCCGTCGAAGTCGAAGCGATCTTCGAAATCCGTGATGCCAAGCCGACTCGTGCTGCGAAGAAAACAAAGAAACCCGCACCGAAGGCTGCGAAGCGAGTGGTGAAGAAGAAGCGGAAGTAGCTTCACGCCTCACGGAAATGCGATCCCTTCGGCGCACAGCAACCGCTCCAGCGCGAACTCCCGCACGCTGAGCAGTTGCTTGATCTGCGAGTACTCGCCCAGCTTGATCTCGCGGTGTGGATCAGTCCCGCGCCGGCGGACGGCTCGGAGAAGTAGATTCTGGGGCGTGTGTTCGAGGTCGATGAATTCGACGACTTGCGTGGCGTAGCCGCACAGGTCGAGGACTCGAGCGCGGAGTGCATCGGTCACGCTGGCGGCAAAGCGGTGTTGCAGGATGCCATGCGACAGCAACGGGGCCAGTGTGGCAGATTCCACTTGCCGGGCGAGTTCGTGGTGACAACAAGGGACCGCGAGGATGACTTCGCAGCCCCAGCGGATCGCTTTCGCAAGCGCAGCATCCGTCGCGGTGTCGCAAGCGTGGAGCGATACCGCGAGGTCCACGTGTTCGGCTTCAGTGTGCGATTCGATATCCCCCACGCGAAACGTCAGCCCCGCGCAATCGAGTTTCTCGGCGACGAGGGAGCAGTCCTGCACGACATCTTTTCGCCGGTCGATCCCAACGATTGTCACTTCACGCCCGTGGATCGCGGTCAATAAGTGATGCAGCGCGAACGTCAGATAGCTCTTGCCACAGCCAAAATCCACGACTCGTAGCGGTCGATCCATCGGAAGCGATGCCGTAACGTCGTTGACCAATTCCAAATAGCGATTGATCTGCCGGAACTTGTGATACTTCGCCGCTCGTACTTGCCCGGCGGACGTCATCACTCCAATCTCGACAAGAAACGAGCAGGCCACTCCGTCGGGAATCAGGTACGCCTTTTCGCGGTTGTGCCCGGCATCCACCTGCTTGCGAGTCGCTGGACCAGACGATACCGCAACACCACCATCTCGCTTCGCCCGCAATGTGTAATCGGCATCTGGGGTGAACAGGACAACTTGTTGGAAGCGGCTCGGAAACAATTCGTGAACCAGCGCCACCGCGTGCTCCGGTTCGACGTTTTCATGCAGCACGTTCGTTGCGAAGTGCCGTTCGATTTGCAGCAACGCCCGGCCGCGCACGACGACCGGGTGGAGGCTGATCTTTCGCACATCGAGTTGAGCGGCCGGGGACGAGCGAAGCGAACTCCCGGCTTGTGATTGGCGATCAACGCGGCCCGGCTGGCTGAGCACCAGCAACTGGCACGTGCCGCTTCGAAGAGCCTCGTCAATCGTCCTGAGAGTGTCAGCCATTCGTGATCTCACGTGGGGGAAAATATCCGAAGTCTTTGAGTCTACGGATGTCTGGTCCACACAGTATTCGATCACCACTGAGCCGACGCAACGGTACGGGGCGAGTTCTCTCGTGGCGGGACTCAGTACGTCTTCCCAAGCCGCAGAGCATAGAGTGACGGATGCAATCCGAGGGAGACATTTTGATTGACCTGCAGAGCTCGCGGCGGCTGATGTCCGGCTGGCAATTTGACAATTGTCGTGGGACGCTGCATGCCGAACACGAGTTCCATCGCCGCATCATGACGGTACGCCGGATTGGCATCGTACTCGGCCCGGCTGAACGGAATCGAGTCATAGGCTTCCTGGTAAGTCAACGGCTTTTTGGTTTTCGCGTCAATCTCGGACGACGGACGAATCGCCACTTTGGCCGCGGCCGCATCTCCCTTCTTGCCTTTCTTCTTCGCTGGTTCATCTTCCGCCGAAGCGGCGGCGATCAAATTGATGGTTAGCAGGAGAGCGAGAACCGGGCGGACAGACCGCGAGGTGATGAGGTACAATCGGGACGCATTCAACGGCAGCATGGTGTGACTCCGGGGTGACGTTTCGTTTTTCGAACCAACCGTTGCAACCTAATCCGGTGTTCCAACCGCTGTCAATCGGGGAATCAACAGGATCGAGGAGTTCGACAATGTTCACGGAAGTTCTCCAGCGTCTCGGATTGAACGCGGTCAACAGCGGCACGCGTGGCCTGACGTCGATCGATCAGCCGACTGGGTCGCGATTCGCGTCGGTCAATCCTGCGACCGGTACAACGCTGGCGACTGTTGTTGGCACCGGCGAGGCGGACTACGAGCAGATCGTCGCGGGGGCAAGTCGCACGTTCGCGACGTGGCGGACGTGGCCTGCCCCGCGGCGTGGCGAAGTCATCCGCCAACTCGGTCAAGCACTTCGCCAACACAAAGCCGATCTCGGACTGCTGGTGACGCTCGAAACGGGAAAGATCCTCAGCGAAGGGGAGGGCGAAGTTCAAGAAATGATCGACATGTGCGACTTCGCCGTCGGGTTGTCGCGGCAGTTGCACGGGTTGACGATCGCCAGTGAACGGTCGGCGCACCGGATGTTCGAGCAATGGCATCCGCTGGGGCCGGTCGGAGTCATCACCGCATTCAACTTCCCCGTCGCCGTGTGGGCGTGGAACGCAGCGCTGGCCGCGGTGTGTGGTGACGTGATCGTTTGGAAGCCGTCACCGCAAACGCCACTGACCGCCGTCGCTGTCCAGAAGATTTGCGATCGCGTGATGGCCGACAACAATTGCGAGGGACTGTTCAACCTCTGCGTCGGTGACGTGTCCATCGGCGAACGGATGGCCGCCGACCGCCGCCTGCCGCTGATCTCCGCGACGGGAAGCTGTGCGATGGGGTGCCGAGTGGCCGCGACAGTCGCGGGTCGTCTCGGCCGAAGCCTGCTCGAACTCGGCGGCAACAACGCGGTGATCATCACCCCGCAAGCGAATTTGGACCTCGCGCTGCGGGCCGTGCTGTTCTCCGCCGTCGGGACGGTCGGCCAGCGATGTACGACGCTCCGTCGGCTGATCGTTCACGAATCGCTCGCCGACTCGTTTGCCACCAAGTTGCGACAAGCGTACGCCAGCATTCTCATCGGCGATCCGTGGCAACCGGGCGTACTGTTAGGCCCGCTGATCAACGACCGAGCTGTAACGCAAATGCTCGCCGCGCTCGACAACGCCCGCCAGCAAGGGGGCGAAATCCTTTGCGGCGGCCGACGTCTCGACCGACCCGGATTCTTTGTGGAACCAACCCTCGTCAGCGCTCACGCCAACATGCCGATCGTCCGCGAAGAAACGTTCGCGCCGATTCTGTATCTCCTCACCTACCGTGACCTCGACGAAGCGATCGCGATCCAGAACTCGGTGGAGCAGGGACTGTCGTCCGCAATTTTCACCGACAGCCTGACCGAAGCCGAAACATTTCTGTCAGCTCGCGGCAGCGACTGCGGGATCGCGAACGTAAACATCGGTACGTCGGGTGCGGAGATTGGCGGTGCGTTCGGAGGTGAAAAGGACACCGGCGGCGGCCGCGAAGCGGGGTCCGATGCGTGGAAAGCCTACATGCGTCGCCAGACCTGTACCATCAACGGCGGCCGCGAACTCCCGTTGGCACAAGGTGTCCGATTCGAGATTCCGACGACGTAGTCCGGACCCCTTGGTCCGGACTACGTCGGCTTCGATCGCAATGTGGCCGAGGTGCTCCGCGACTCGGCAGCCACATCACCGAGTGCCCCGGCCACAAAGGGCACGCCCGGCGAGAATTGCCGAGCCGTCACATCCGTTTCAAGTCGTGTGACCGATTCGGCCGATACCAACGGATATCTCTCAACCCTGTGGAGTCGGAGCGATGGACCGTTCTGTGAACGCCAAGGACTACCTGAAGTTATTTGGTTTGACTCTCGTCGCACTCGCAGTCGGGCTGTGCGATCCGGTGCCATCTTCGGCAGCACCAATTCCTGCTTCGCCGGTCTTCACAAACAAGACCAAGTTCCGAATTCCGTTTCGGTACGACGCGGCGGAATTGCAGAGTTTGGGAGCTCGCGAGATTCGGCTGCTCGTCTCTCGCGATCGCGGTCTGACGTGGACGCCCGTCCAAACCGTCTCGCCCGATGCGGGAAAATTCAGCTTTCAAGCCCCCAGCGATGGCGAATACTGGTTCGTCGTCAAAACGCTCGACGCTCAGAATCGTCAGCATCCGGATGGCAACTCCGAACCCGGCTTGCAGGTCATCGTCGATACCACGGTCCCTCGTCTCGACCTGCTTCTCCGGCAGACTGCGCCCGGGCGCGTGCAACTGAGTTGGGCAGCAACCGACACGAACATCGATCCGACGCAATTGCGTCTCGAATACACTCAGCCCGGTGTGACGAACTGGCAACCGGTCAGCATCGTTCCCAAATCGTCCGGCCAGACAGAGTGGTCTGTGCCGCAGGGTGGACTCGTCTCTGTGCAGGGCTCGATCGGCGACCTCGCCAAAAACACAGTGCAGTCGCAGACGCAGACGCGAATCGCACCTGGCAATGAAGCTGTGCCGCGACAAGGGACGCCGGACCTGCGACAGCCGATTGCCGCGCCGAGCGCTGTCGGTGGCAGCAACGTTGCCATGTCGCTCCCCAACCAATTCATCCCTGCGAACACCAACTCCGCGACTGGCAGCGTTGATCCGTTCCAGTCGCCAAACTCGAATCCGCTCAACGCGGCCTCAGCGGTCCAGACGCCGGCCACCGCGTCTCGGAATTCATTCACATCCGCACCGGGCGGCTTTGGTGCAGCTCCCGCGACGACGACCAGCGGTTGGACCGGAACTGCCCAGGCTGGGTCCGAACGTGCGCCGCGAGTGAACCAGGCGTACCGCATCGTCAACACTCGGCAGTTTCAAATCGGATACAAAATCCAGGACGTGGGTCCGTCCGGTGTGAGCAGTGTGGACCTGTTCATCACCGAGGACAACGGCGGTCACTGGTTCCGCTACGGAGCCGACGAGGATCATCAAAGTCCGTTTTCGGTCGAAGTCCCGCGCGAAGGCACGTACGGCTTTTCGATCGGTGTGAAGAGCGGAGCTGGCCTGACGTCCGATCCGCCGCAAGCTGGCGACAAGCCGTCCATCGTGGTTGTCGTCGATCAAACATCACCTCAGATCGACATGCTGCCGCTCGAACAGGGACGTGGTCGCGACGCCAACAAGATCCTGATGCAGTGGCGGATCAGCGAAGCCCATCCGGCTGACAAGCCGATTTCGCTGTCGTTCGCCGCGAATCGTCAGGGACCGTGGCAACCGATCACCGGCTGGACGGAAGACACTGGCCGCTACGTCTGGACCGTCGGTCCCGGCATGCCGTCGA
Source organism: Planctomycetales bacterium (assembly GCA_016235885.1). Taxonomy (GTDB): domain Bacteria; phylum Planctomycetota; class Planctomycetia; order Planctomycetales; family Planctomycetaceae; genus JACRIH01. Next base: position 14,578 of record JACRIH010000228.1, read on the forward strand.
AGTTCTTTCTGCGCATGGAAGCCCGCGACGCCGCCGGCAACATGCAGGTCGTCGAAACTCCGCAGCCGGTTCTGATCGACCTCTCGCGGCCGACTGCGAAGATCATCGACATCGAATCGGGCGACGTACCGCTCACGCCGCAGCAATAGGGTGGGCGCAGCCCACCCTACACGTTGAAGCGCACGACGATTTCGTCGCCGTTCTGCACGACGTGGTCCTTTCCCACGACGTGATGCAAGCCAGCGGCCTTCACTTCGCGTTCCGAGCCGAGGCGCAACAGGTCATCCACGGCCATGATCTCTGCCCGGATAAACCCGCGAGCGAGATCCGAATGAATCGTGCCGGCGGCGACAAGCGCGGTCGAACCACGCTTCAGCAGCCAGGCACGCACTTCCTTCTCATCGGACGTGTAAAACGTGATCTGCTCGGTCACGTCGAACAGTGCCCGCAGCAACCGGTCGTGAGACGACTCCGTGATGCCATAATCGGCAGCAAACATGGCGCGCTCGGCCTCGTCGAGCGCCGCCAATTCCAATTCGATTCCGGCAGGAGCCATGACCACGCTATAGCCGCGTCCCGTCAATTGCTTCACCACCGCCTCGTCGGTCTTGGCATCGGCCGTGTTGAGCACGAGCAACACTTGTTTGCGAGTCAGCAGTGAGAAAGACCTCGTCGCCGCTTCCTGATCGGCAGAGAATTCGGCTTCGCGAAGGAGCTTACCTTCATTGAGCAACCCGGCAATGGGTTCCAGTTGGGCCAATTCCTTCTCAGACTGTTCCTTGTCCGGCTTGTGTTTGCCGATGGATGCTTTGAGCCGGTCGATGCGGTTGTTCAAAACTTGCATGTCGGCCAGCATCATGTCTTCTTCAAATCGCGCAGCATCGGCGACCGGATCGGCACCGGCAAAAACTCCAATGACGTGAACGAGTGCGTTCGCTTCCCGCACGACGGACATGCGCTGGTTGTTCGATTCGTTTTGCTCGCGAGACAAGCCGGGCGTGTCGAGCAATTCCATTTTCGCCGGCGTCACCTTCTTGGGATTGAACAGCTTTACCAGTCCATCGAACCGTCGATCAGGAACAGTCGCCACGCCGACTTGCCCGGTGTGGACCTTTGACGGGTCTGGCTTCACCCCGGTCAATAATTCGAAGAGGCTGCTCTTGCCCGTACCCTGATAGCCCACAAGTCCGATTTTCATCAACCAACTCCTCGTTTAACCCGGAGCCAACAGCGACGGCGCGTCGTCATGCAGAAACCCAGTCGCCGTTGGCTCCGAGTTAAGCGACGACATCGTCACCACATCTATGAATACATCTGCCCGCGACCGACTGGAGGGAATGCGTCGCGAAAGTGCTCGACAATTGGCTTGCCACCACCGTCGGGTCGCACGACGGTCACGACATCAAACCGGGAAGCGTGATTGAGCAATTTCTTTTTCTTGAGGAATCCCAAGGCGAGTCGCGTCAACTTCGCCTGCTTCGTGGGAGTGACCGCCTCGACCGGATGGCCGGGAACGTCGGCCCGCCGCGTCTTGACCTCCACGAACACGAGGCAATCGCCATCCAGCGCGATCAGGTCGATCTCGCCCCATTGATTTCGGTACTGACGGGCCACGATTTTGTAACCCAGTCGCCGCAAGTGCCGTTTCGCGAGCCGTTCGCCCTCGTCGCCCAACCAGCGCCTCCACCAACCCCGCATCGAGGTCGTGCGAGTCACCGGCCGCCAGGCAATGGCGAACAGTTCGCGGAGGGTCACATTATTCCTCTTTGCCCTTGGTGGCTCGACGTTCGGTGAGACGTGTCGACTTGCCCACGCGATCGCGCAGGTAAAACAGTTTTGCACGGCGCACCTTGCCGTGTCGCAGGACTTCGATCCGAGAAATTTTCGGAGAGTGAAGCGGGAACTTGCGCTCCACGCCTTCCCCACCGACGATGCGTCGCACGGTAAATGTTTCGCGTACGCCACCTCCCGCCTTGGCGATCACAACGCCGTTGAAAATCTGGATGCGCTCTTTGTCGCCTTCCAAAATCTTCGTGTGAACGTTGACCGTGTCACCGATCGCGTAGTTCGTTTCGATCGGGTGATCCTTCTTCGCGTCCGCGAGCTTGCGGTCCTTGTCCTCGGCCCCTTCGAGAGACGCTTCCAGTTTGGTGAGGTAGGCGGGGATCCATGCCGGTCGCAGGCTGCTGGCCTCGGAGACCTTCAGCAGTCCGGTCCTGGATCGTTTACCTTTGGCGACTGAGCCCATGATTCTGTCCTTCGTTCAAGTGTGCGCTCCCGGCTGGCGGCTTCGCGCCAGCGGGCGATTTCCTGATGGTTCCCGTTCAACAACACGTCGGGAACTTGCATCCCGCGGAACTCCCGCGGCCGTGTGTACTGCGGATATTCGAGTTGCCCCGACTCCGCGAATGATTCGTACTTGCTGCTCGTCTCATCTCCCAACACTTCCGGGATCAGCCGGATCACCGCGTCGATGATGACCATGGCGGGGACTTCGCCCCCATTGGCAATGAAATCTCCCACAGAGATTTCCAGCGGCTGAAGTCCTTGAATAATCCGATCGTCAAACCCTTCGTACCTGCCACACAACAACAGCAATCGCCGATGCTGCGATAACTCCTCCACCAGCTTTTGATCCAACCGTCGCCCCTGTGGCGTCAGCATAACCAGCGTTCCCGGTTCGGGTGCTTCTTTCCGCACGGCTTCGACACAATCAAACACCGGCTGGCACATCAGCAACATACCCGGCCCGCCGCCGTACGGCTTGTCATCGACCGAGCCATGCTTTCCGCCCGCCCAGTCGCGAATATTCCAGCGGTGAATCTCGACCAGTCCGCGATCGATCGCTTTCTTCAACAAGCTTTGCTGAAGGTAGCTCTCGAACAAGTCTGGAAACAGCGTGAGGATGTCGAATCGCATGATGTCCGGTCGCTGAACTCGGCAGAGCTCAGCCGATCCAAATTCCGACGAATTCGGCGACCCCTCACTGTGTCTGATCACTAGGTCGCTGCCGCTTCCGTCGCTGCTTCCTCGACCGGAGCCGCTTCCGCTTCTGCCACCGGTTCCGGAATCGGCAACGGCTTGGGAACCGCCAACGGAGCCGGTCCCTTGGCCGATCCGAACGTGTTCGTTCGCACCTTCTTAATCAGCGCCGCCACCTTCTCACTCGGCAACGCGCCAACTGAAACCCAGTAGTCAATACGCTCCAAGTTGAGCTTCACTCGATCCGCCTTGTTTTTGACATGCGGATCGTACGTGCCAAGCTCCTCGATTGGCCTGGCATCGCGGTTCTTGCGAATGTCCATCGCACACACGCGGAAGAACCGCAGGTTTTTCCGCCCCAGCATTTTCATTCGAATTCGTACTGCCACTCGACGCTCCTCTCGATCTGGACTGAAACTTGAACCAACTGTGTTACCTTGCCAACTGACTTGCCCTTTGCCGGCCGCGAATTTTCCCCGTCACCGACGATTTCGTTTCTTCGCCTTCTTGGTGTCTTTGCGTTGCTGCCGCTTCTTTTCCTGCAACCGGCGTTTCTCATCAAAACTCATGACCGTAGACTTCTGAGGTGCTTGGATCTGCGCCCCAGGGTTCTGCGCGAAAGTGTTCGCGAGTTGCGAGGCCGCTCCCAGCCGCTTCCACATCGGCATCGAAGCCATGTCCTGCATGACTCCCGCCATCGCCGAGACATCTTTCAGAAGCTGGTTAACATCGCTCGGTTCGACGCCACTTCCTGCAGCAATACGGCGGCGTCGACCGAGGTCGATCAGCTCGGGATTGACCCGCTCCTCGGGAGTCATCGAGTCGATAATCCCCGAGATCCGCTGCATGTCGCCTTCGGCATCCATGTCGGGGTGGGCATCGACCAGGTTGCCCATGCCGGGGATCATCTTCATGATGTCCTTCAGCGATCCCAGACGCTTGATCTGCTGCATCTGGGATTTGAAGTCCACCAGCGTGAACTTCCCCTCCATCATCTTCTTTTGCTGCTCGGCGACTTGATCGGCGTCGAACTGCTCCTGCGCCTTCTCGAAAAGCGTGACGACGTCACCCATGCCGAGAATTCTTCCCGCCATGCGGTCCGGATGGAATGGCTCCAACTTGTCGAGCTGCTCGCCGACACCGATGTATTTGATCGGCACACCAGTGATCGCCTTCACGCTAAGCGCCGCACCGCCGCGTGCATCGCCATCGAGCTTGGTGAGGATCACGCCGTCGAGTTCGAGCGCTTCGTTGAACGCCTTCGCCGAATTCACCGCATCCTGCCCGGTCATCGCATCGCAGACGAACAGGATTTGATGTGGATTCACCTTCCGGTCAATCTGCTGCAGCTCCTGCATCAACTCGGTGTCGATGTGCAACCGACCGGCGGTATCCAGAATGACGATGTCCGCATCGGCTTTTCGAGCCGCGGCCACACCGTTCTGGCAGACTCGCACCGCGTTGTTGCCGTCAGCAACTTCCGTGTGAACCGGTACGCCGAGCTGTTCGCCGATGATCCGCAACTGGTCGATCGCCGCCGGACGCTGCAAGTCGGCAGCGACCAGAAACGGCCTCCGCCCCTGAGTCTGAAGCAGCCGCGCGAGCTTCCCGCTCGTGGTCGTCTTTCCGCTCCCTTGCAGACCGCAGAGCATTAACACCACTGGTTCGGATGACGGCGGCGGCAGCGAGTGATCGACCGGTCCCATCAATTCGCAGAGTTGGCGGTGGACGATGCCGATGACCTGCTGCGTTGGGTCAAGCGACTTCAACACCTGTTCGCCGACGACTTCGTCGGCAATGCGATTGGCGAAGTCCTGGGCAACTTGATAATTGACGTCCGCTTCGAGCAGGGCTTGGCGAACCGCCTCCAACCCTTCACGAATGTTGGCCTCCGTCAGTTTTCCGCCGCGGCGGAAGAACGACAAAGCCCCTGTCAGATTCTGTGTGATGGATTCAAACATCGACCTGTCACCACCCGAACTTCGTTGTCCCGCAAGCAGATACGATTGCCAAGTCGTCCGGAAAACGACTACGCCAGCACAGACCAACCCCCTGCCGGAGTCAAACCGAGCCGCAGATTGTAGAAAAGGCGCCGGCAAGTGACAAGCAGGAAGCTTATGGCAATTCGGCCCGATACTTCCTGAACTCGTCAGAGGACATCAGACGATTCTGCGGCCATTAAGCCGAGTCGTTCGAGTTTATCGCGGCACTCGTCGCGTTCGCGGCAGCGTTGCAATGAACGCCAGCTTTCGTTCTGCACTGCGAGGAAATCGGCCTCGGACCAGAAGGGAGGGGTCGAGTTGGATGGCTTGCTGGAGACAAGTCGCTGGAGAACCTCCTGATCGAGCCGTGTCAGCGACAGCGAGTTGATGCGATAGTCCGCGAACGCTTCCCACACGATCGGGAAAAGCGGCCGGACGATCTGTTCGCCGATTGTCGTCGAATAGTCGCGTATTTCCTGCTGGGCGTGCGAGTCCATTCGCAGAGCGAGAAAATGCAGGAGGTTGTGGAGGTCGATCTTCCAGTACGCTTCGGTGTACGTGGAGAGCGGCAGGTCCTTGCGAGCCTGTTCGCGGGCGACTCCCGATTCCAGCCGCCGTTGATAGGTTTGACGGGCGAGCACCTGGAGATGCCGTTCGTCTTCCGAAAGTTTCTGGCCGACTTCAATCGGCAGCGCCAAGCCACTCCCCTGCCGGTTCTGTTCGGCTTGTGTGCGCCATTCGTCGGGAGGCGTGGTCTGCGTCGAATCAATCGCGACCGAATAGCGAGTGCTGTATTCGTTGACGTTTGCCGTGCGATGACGAATCCATTGCCGCCAGCAATCCATCGGGACTCGCACCAAGAATTTTAATTCGGCCATCTCAAACGGCGTCGTGTGGCGGTGACGCAGGAGATACCGAATGAGTGTTCGATCGTCGGAGACCTTCTTCGTGCCGGTGCCATAGCTGACTCTCGCGGCCTGCACGACCGCCGAGTCGTCTCCCATGACATCGACCAGACAGACGAAGCCATCGTCGAGCACCGGGAATTTCTTCCATCGAAGCTGCTCAATCAACTCTGCGTGCGTCATGGATGCCTCGTTGCCGCCGCAGGCGGTTCGCTCGTTTGATTGCCGCAAACTTGAGCTGATACACACTAACCCGAAGCGTAAGCGAGGGAGTGCGTTTCGTCCCTCGCTTACGCTTCGGGTTAGTATCAGCATTGGCCGCGAAAAGAATAATCCGCTCGCGGTGGCTACTCCGCCAAGCCCGGCACGTTGATACTCGTGATGCGTACGGCCGTGTACTTTTGCTTGTGCCCTGTGTGGCGAGAATAGCTCTTGCGGCGACGGAACTTTCCGATTTCGAGTTTCGGTCCGGTCGCATGTTCGTCCACGACTTCGGCCTGAACGCAGGCTCCTTCGAGGAGTGGACGACCGAGCGCACTCTTCGAGTCGGTGACAGCGGCGAGAACGCGGTCGAAGCTCAGCACGTCGCCGTTCTTCGCGGTCACGCGGAAGTCCACTTCGAGCTTGTCGCCCTTTTGGACTCGGTACTGATGGCTTCCATCTTCAAACACGGCAAACATGGCAATAACCTTTTCGCGAAAGCGTATTCGTCGGTCGCACACCGCACCGGAGGCGACTGGGACACGGAATTCTAACGGCTCAACGACCTGATTTCGAGAGTTCTGATGTCAAAAATTTAATCTCGGTCCCGGACGCGTCCAAGACCCGGATTTGCAGGTGTTCCGGGCTGATGTCGTTGCGGGCTTGGATGGTGATTGTGACGTTGGCGTCCACCTCGTGTTTTGTCAGATCCCGACGCTTGCGGTTGTTGAGAAAATTGGCCACCCGATCGTGGACCTCGATCACCACTCGCGACACGTTCTCGCGGCTGAGGGCGCTTTGCAGGAGTCGCATCACTTCGATGGCCACACTTTCGGCCGTCTTGACGAACCCGGTCGCATGGCAGGACGGGCAGTCTTCGTACACGCTGCGCCGCAGCGACGGCCGGATGCGCTGCCGTGTCATTTCGATCAGCCCAAATGGACTGATCCGCAGAACCTTGGTTCTCGCCCGGTCTCGACGGATCGCATCGCGCAAGGCATTTTCGACACCACGGCGGTGTCGTTCCTCACGCATGTCGATGAAGTCATTGACGATCACACCACCGATGTCTCGGAGGCGAATCTGCCGACAAATCTCGGCGGCCGCCTTGAGGTTGACTTGATACGCGGTTTCCTCGGCATCGTTGTCCGCTCGAAAGTTGCCGCTGTTGACGTCGATGGCCACGAGCGCTTCGGTCTGATCGATGACGATGGAACCGCCCCCTTGCAACGGCACATGGCGCCGCTGGATGCGAGTGATTTCGTCTTCGATGTTGTACTTGTGGAAAATTGGTTCCTTCCCCTCGTACAGTTGCACACGGTTGGCGTGACGCGGAAGCACGACCTTCAGGAACTCGTGGGCTCGATCGAACGCGGCCGGCTCGTCGATCCAGATCGTGTCGATCTCGTTGGTGAAGATGTCGCGAATCGTGCGGATGATCATGTCGCTCTCTTCGTAGATATCCACGGGAGCGCGGGTCCGCTTGATCCGGCGGACGATGACCTTCCACAACCGCAGCAGATAGTGCATGTCCCGCTGTAGTTCTTTCTTGTCGCGGTCGATCCCCGCAGTGCGAACGATGAAGCCCAAGCCAGCGGGTGGCTTGAGTTCGTTCATGTTCTCGCGAAGCCGGCGGCGCACTTCGTCATCCATAATTTTGCGGCTGACACCTACGCGCTGCAGGCCGGGCATCAGCACGAGATACCGGCCGGGAATGCTGATGTACGTCGAAAGCGTGGGACCTTTGGTGCCGATCCCTTCTTTGATCACCTGCACCAGCACTTCACTGCCACGCTTGAAGATGTCCTGAATCGGCGGCTTGTTGCGGACGCTGCGCTCATTGAGGCGGCGAGCGGGTTTTCCGCGTCCCGGTCGCTCTTCCTCTTCTTCACCCTCTTCGCCGCCGTTGCGACCGTTTCCGCCAACGAGGTGTTTGTAGTATTGGAACTCGACGTCGCTGACGTGGAGGAAGCCGTTGCGGCCGACGCCGAAATCGACAAACGCCGCCTGGATGCTCGGTTCGATGTTGACGACCCGGCCCTTGTAGATGTTGCCGACGTAGTTTTCTTGACTGTTACGCTCGACGTAGAGTTCTTCGAGGACGCCGTCCTCGACAATCGCAATCCGGCTTTCCTCCGGTTGCAACACATTGACCAGCATCTCTTTCTTCATGGAATGCCTTTCGTCGGCAGTGAAGAGGTGTGTCCTCTCTGCGGGTGCTGCGGCGATTGTGCTCCGTGTCCGAGATGGCAGGCGTGGCCGCGAGATCGCTCCCCGACAGGCCGACGGGGGACGCATGGTCCTCACCGTCGAAATGTCCGCTGGGTGAGCTGGGTTGCGGGGGCATCCGGACGAACCGCTCGCGAGACAGCGCGGCGGCGTGTGGCAACAAGTCGCTCAACAGACCGAATCCGCCTCGCGTGAATCGCGTGCGGCAGCGGCCAGTGGCAGGAGAGGTCGTCATTTGCGATGCCCGCCTCGCAACGTCGATTCGCGGACCACATGGCCCAGGCGAACGACAGAGCGAGTGAATTGCGTGTGGCATCGGCTGCAAACAACGGTACACGGGGTGAACGCGAACGAGCCGGGTTCGGGCTTGCCGTTGCTGCCGTCGCAACGCCCAAGGCCGACCCACCGGCGAACAAAAACTATACGACTATGTCAGGGCAGAGTTTTTTCAGTTCTCCCCGGAGATACGCTTCCACGTCCCGAGCCACATCAAACCCTTCGGCATGTTTTGCAATATCTTGTGCCTGCGGGATGGTGAGACTCCGGATGACTTGTTTGATTTCAGGAATGACTTGCGGAGTGACGCTCAATTGCCGCAAGCCCATCCCCACGAGCAGCGGGGTGTAGATCGGGTCCGAACTCATTTGCCCGCACACGTTGACGGGAATGTTGTATCGCTGACCCGCCTCGACAACTCGCCGAATCAGCCTCAAAATCGACGGATCGGCGGAGCTGTACAGGTTGGCGACGGCCGGATCAGCCCGATCGACCGCCAAGGTATACTGGATCAGGTCGTTCGTGCCAACCGAGAAAAAATCTACTTCGCGAGCAAACTCGTCCGCCATCAGTGCCGCCGAGGGGACTTCGACCATCATTCCGACCTTCAAATCGCGACGAAACGGGACACCGTGCTCGTCGAGATCGTCCATCACGTCGCCAAGAATCATGCGGGCCTGACGCAGTTCCAGCAGCGATGAGACGAGCGGGAACATCACCCACACGTCTCCCAACGCAGCAGCTCGCAAGATGGCTCGAAGCTGGGTCTTGAACAGTCCCAGATTCTGCAGGCTGATCCGCAGGCTACGCAGGCCCAAGGCCGGATTGGCCGTGCCCTGGAAGATGCTCTGCATCATTTCGGGGACTTTGTCGGCACCCAAGTCGAGCGTGCGGATGACGACCGGGCGATCGGGAAACGCGGCCATAACGCGCGCGTACGCCTGGTAGTGGTCCTCTTCGCTCGGCGGACGATCGCGACCGAGGTACAAGAACTCGGTGCGATAGAGGCCGATCCCTTCGGCTCCGCGATGAGTACAGTGTTCGATTTCCTCGGGGAACTCGATGTTCCCGGCGAGGCGGATATGCACACCGTCTCTGGTTTCGGGCCGCACTTGCGTGAGTGATTCCCGCTCAACCGAGGTCGTTCGGAATTTGGCGGCCGTGTCGCGGTAGCGGCTGAGAGTTTCCTCGTCGGGGTCAATGATGACTGCCCCCAACGTGCCGTCGATCACCACCATTTCGCCGCCGGTCACTCCCGACAGAAAGTTGCCCAATCCGACGACCGCTGGAATTTCCAGCGCTCCCGCGAGAATCGCCGTGTGACTGGTTCGACCACCAACCTCCGTTGCGAAACCAAGCACGAATTTCGTGTCGATGCTGGCCGTCTCGCTGGGAGTGAGGTTGTTCGCCAGCACGACGACCGGCTGAGTCAGATTCGCAAGCTCTTCGTGGCGTTCACCGAGCAACTGCTTGAGCAGCCGCTTCTCCAGATCGTGCAAATCGACGGCTCGCTCAGAGAGGTAGTTGTCCCCCAAATTCTGAATCGTCTTCGCGTATTGCCGCAGGACACGGCTGGCGGCGAACTCGGGGGAATAGCATTTGTTCCGGATGAGGTCTTCGATTTCTTGCGTGAGCTTCGGATCTTGAATCATCATTCGGTGCGCCGAAAAAATGGCGGCGTACTGTTTGCCGAGCCGCTCGGTCGCCAGCTTTTCGTTCTGCTCGATCTCTTCGCAGACCGCGGTGATCGCGGCCCGAAACCGGGCCAACTCCGTTTCGACCACATCGACCTTCACGAACCGCTGCGGAATGCGAAAATTCTCCGCACCAAGTACAAACGCGGAACCGATCGCCACCCCAGGCGCGACTGCGATTCCACGTCGAGTTTCCATGGCGTGCTTCTCCGCGAAAAGCTGACTTGCGAGTCGTGATCAACACACAGCCGGGGCCGATTGTCTTGAACCAGAGCGTGACGCAGCTATTCTTTCTCGGTGGCCCAGCTATTCTTTCTCGGTAGCCGGAGGGAAGTTGTTGGCGAACAGGTCGGCCAGTTCGGCGACCGCTTCG
>JACRIH010000229.1 GCA_016235885.1 Planctomycetales bacterium
AAAAGTGCCCAACCTACGTGTGCGGCAGACGAAGAGCCTGTGGGCTGAATTTCTGATCGGCGTCACGCACCAGTTGCTGAACTGGGTGCGGTTCCGCGCCGGGGAGGACAAACCATGTTTGCTTCGTCTTCAAGATTCGTGATGGCTGTGGCTCTGTTTGATTTCGGTCGGTGGTTGTGGGACGACCACCATGTCGCGTCGTTGTTAATCGGCGGAAAAATCCTGCTGGTGTTCGCGGCGTGGCTGTCGGTGAGATACATCCCCAACAACATGGTCGGGATCGTGGAGAAACTGTGGTCGTTCGACGGTTCGGTACCGGAAGGATCAATTCTCGCGCTGCGCGGTGAGGCGGGCTTCCAATCGACCGTGCTGCGCGGCGGACTGCATTTCGGATTGTGGCGCTGGCAGTACCGCATCCACAAGGTGCGGCTGGTGACCGTGCCGACGGGGAAGATCGGTTACGTCTACGCTCGCGACGGCGAACCGCTGTCGCCGAGCCAGACGCTGGGCCAGATCGTTCCGTGTCACGACTTTCAGGACGCGCGGGCGTTCCTCACACCGCAAAGCAGTCCGGCTGCTCCGAGCAGCCGGGCTGCTGATGGTGATGTGATCCGCGGCCAGCGTGGTCGGCAGCGGGCGATCATGCGCGAAGGAGTGTACGCGATCAACACGGCGTTGTTCGTGGTGATCGCCGAAGACGCGGTCCATTCGCTGCGGGCGTTGCAGGACGTTCGCGAGGCGACCGCGATCAACACGTGGCACAAACAGTTGCAGGAGATTCGCGGGTTCGATCCGGTCGTGGTCGGCGGGTTGGTCCGCGCGAACGTCGGTTCGGATGACGAACCGTCGCATCACGTGGACAGCATCGGCATCGTGACCGTTCACGATGGAGCGTCGCTGTCGCCGGGGGAAATCATCGCTCCCACGGTCGGCAGTGAATTGACCGACGAACACTATCACAACAACTTCCAGGATTCCGAGGCGTTCCTGCGCGCCGGAGGTCGCCGCGGCCGGCAGTATCAACCGCTGACCGACGGCACGTATTTCATCAACCGCTGGTTTGCGACGGTCGAAATGATCGCCAAGACCGTGGTCCCGATTGGACACGTCGGCGTGGTCGTGAGTTATTACGGCCGCACCGGCCGCGACTTGTCCGGCGTCTCGTTCCGTCACGGCGAACAGGTTGCCGAGGGCGAACGGGGCGTGTGGGAAAAGCCGCTCGGGCCGGGAAAATATCCATTCAACACCTACGCCGGGAACATCATCCTCGTGCCGACCACGAACTTCGTGCTGCACTGGATCACCGGCAAAACGGAGGCTCACAGGTATGACGAAAGCCTGAGGTCGATCGACCTCGTGACGAAGGATGCGTACGAACCGCTGTTGCCGCTCTCCGTGGTGGTCCACATCGACTACCAGCGGGCGCCGAGCGTCATCCAGCGGTTTGGCGACGTGAAAAAGCTGATCACACAGACACTCGACCCGATGCTGTCCGCGTACTTCCGCGACATCGCCCACAAATGCACGATGCTGGAATTGCTTCACCAACGTGATGTGATCCAGCGGGATGCACGCGAGGAATTGAAACGGAAGTTTCGTGAATTCGACATCGAGTGCGTGGACGTGCTGATCGGAAAACCGGACACTGCCGAAGCAGGCGGCAAGATCGAGACGTTGCTGGAGCAGTTGCGTCTGCGCCAGCTTTCGATCGAGCAGCTCGAAACGTTCGAGCGGCAAAAGACGGCGGCGGAGAAACTGCGTCTGCTCAACGAAGCGAATGCACAGGCTCACAAGCAGACGGAGTTGACCAACGCCCGCGTGCAGGCTCAGATCGCCGAAAGCCAGGGTGAAGCGGAACTGGCTCGCGCCCGGAAACAGGCCGAGCAGACCGTCGTCACGGCCGAGGCGACACTGGCTCGCTCGCGACGTGAAGCGGAGCAAACCGTCGTCCTCGCCAAGGCCGACAGCGAACGGCTCGTGCTGTCTGGTCGAGGCGAAGGGCAGCGCGTCATGCAAACGGGTCTGGCGGAGGCATCAGTGTTGCTGAAAAAGATTTCGTCGTACGGCGACCCGCGACTGTACGCTTTGTCACTTGTGTCCGAAGCGTTATCACACAGCACACAGCCGCTGGTGCCGGAGCGGTTGTTCATCGCCGGCGGCGGCCAGGACGCTCAGCAATCGAGCGCGGTCGGAACCGGAATGCTCGGCCTGCTGATCAACTTGCTGGTCGCGGAGAAGACCGGTTTCCAACCCAGCTCATCCGCCGAGTTGGCCGAGTTGCAGAAGCAATGCGACGAGCTTGGTCGCTCAGCGGCGGAGTCGTTGCAGTCGCAGAGTGAGGTCGGCCAAGCTTCGGCCGCCTCGTCGTAAGGTAGTTCGTTGACGTAGCCCCGGACCTTGTGACCGGCACAAGGCCGGCGGCTGCTCTTTTTTTGTGAATCGGATTCAGTACGCGGTTCGATCCGCACGCGACTTCCAGATTTCAAAAAGTTCCCGACACTCATCCCGCAGGAGACCCGGCACGAGTTTCAACTGACTGCCGCCCAGACGAACCAGCTCTGTGGCGGGAAGACGCAGCTCATTGAACCCCGCAGCTTCGGCATCGGCAATCGTGGCCCCGAAGTACACGACCTCGACCCGCGCCCAATGCAGCGCGGCCAGACACATTGGACACGGCTCGCACGTCGTCGCGACGACCGCCGATTCCAAGAAGATGCCGTTCACGCGCCGACACGCTTCGCGGATGGCGGTGATTTCCGCGTGAGCTGTGATATCTGTCGTGAGCAGTACTGTGTTGTGAGCTACCGCCAACACTTCCTCACCCCGCGCGATCGCACAGCCGAAGGGACTTTGCCCAAGGGCGATCCCGTCGCGGCATTTGTCGATGGCCAGACGCATGAGGTCGGTCGGACTGGGCATGAAAGTGCTCCACGCATCGCGACGGGAATTGCAGCCGGAACCATCTTAACACGGCACGTCAGTGTTCGCATGGCGATGGTGGAGCGCCAGCCAGACCGTCTCGCGCTCTGGGTCGGTCCACGTGACGCGATGCCGTCGATGGGCGGGGATGTTCACGTAGTCGCCGGGATGCAACACCGTTTCGTCGGAGTCACCCTCGAACAACAGCCGCGCTCCGCCGGACAGCAGCGCCACCCATTCGTCGGTGTCCTGATAGAACCACTGTCCCGTCGGCGTGACCTGTCCAGTGGAGACGATCTGCTCCAACTTGAACTCGCCACCGCGCAGCAGTTCGTTGAAGACTTCGGCGGAAGCGCTTCCAACCGGTGTGAACAAATTGCCGCAGGTTGCCATGAAGCGTCCCCTCAACAGTTCTTCGTTCCCTTCTGTTTCAACCCCGAGACCGCACCGCAACAAAAACGCCCCGGCCGGGGGGAAGTCCGACCGAGGCGTCCAAATGGGGGGTGTGAGCGTCCGTGCTGTGCTCCGTATCTTCACCCCTTGTGTCGCGGAAAGAGGTTTCCTTCCGCTGCGGAACGTTGCGTCCCGCGTTGCTGCTCCTTGACCGCCTCCACTGCGTGTCTCGATTCGAGGGTAGCCGCACTCGCCAGAGTGCGGGTCTC
>JACRIH010000225.1 GCA_016235885.1 Planctomycetales bacterium
GCGGCCGGGCGATGGATGAGCACCTGCGGTTTGAAGAGATGGCCCGGACTAGGGCCGTGCTGACAGGAACTTGTAGCGTCTCACTGCCGGACGGCGCGTCAGACCGGATGGCCGCGACTGCGTTGTTGATCGCGTCCACGAATTTGGTCGAGCGTATCGGTGGCAAACGCCGTCGCGGCGGCGGACGCTGCAAACTGGACATCATCGAGATCACGAATGTCGAAATGAATGCCGCTCTGGACTGGCTGGAGTCAAACTCCCAGGCCCCGGGAGTGCCTCGGCCGAGCGACTCCTCGCTTGCTGCGTGGATTGAAGCCTCTCCAACCGACACCAGCGAGTGGATCAGCATCCCGCTGCTGCTGGAGTTGGCCAGCCCGCTGGCAGTGTCGTCCCGCACGGTCGGCAACGTGGCCGAAAGTCTGGACTTCGTGCCGGGTACGTACCTGCTACCCCACGTCACGGCCGCATTCGCAGGGCTTGGCATGGATGTCCGGCCCGCGATCGCTCGGGGTGACCTACGGGTGCTGCCAGCGACGATTGACGTGGGCGGCCAAGCCGGCTGGCCGGTACCTCTCGCATTGTTCCTCCGAAAAGAGCAGGGCAGCTTTGCTGACCGTGAGTCGCTACGCAACCGACTGGTGGAACCAGAGCAGACGAACGAGCCTCAATTCAAACAATGTCGCGGCGGATACGTGGGCACTGCCGAACCGGACACGCTGCCCAGTTATGTGACAGTCCCGCTGATCGTGCGGACGCACAACACGGTCGAAGAGGAAAGCCAGCGTCCGACAACCGAGGTCGGCGGCGTCTACAGCTATGAAGCGATTGCAACGAAACGGCTCCGGACCGAGCTGCGGCTCCGCAAGTCGCTGTATGAACAACTCACAAGCAAGCCGGACTGGAGGCGAGCGATTGAGGGATCGTGCCGCTTCGGTCGGTCGAAGAAGGACGACTACGGCGCGGTGGTGCTCAGCGTCGCTGATCCGCATTCTGTGCCCGGCGCACGACCCTGCCAGGACAACAGGCTCGCCGTTTGGCTGCTGTCCGATGTGCTCCTGCGTGACAAGCGATTGCGAGCGGCACCGACCATAGAGTCGCTCGGCAACGAATTAGGGCGACGGCTCGGTGTGAAACTGACATCCGTGATTCCGCTGGTACGCGTCCGCCGCACGGAGTCCTGGCACGTCGGCTGGGGGCTACCGCGGGCGTCCCTTGTTACCCTGAACGCTGGGAGCTGCGTGCTGTTCGCCGTGGATTCGGAACCCGCTCTGGACAAGTTGAACAAGATCGAAGCCGAGGGGATCGGCGAACGGACCTCCGAGGGCTACGGGCAAGTGCGGTTCAACAACCCGCTGTTATTGATCGCTCCCAACACACTGAAGCCAGCCCGTAATGTTGCGACCTCGACAACCCCACCGGCCGTCCCATTGTTGGAGGCCGAAGAGACGTATGAGTACGCCTGCCGAATCGAAGAAGAAGCGTGGCGAGAGGAGATTCGCCGAGCCGCGTTAACCGCGGCACAAGTGCGCCAGCGTGAGTTGCTCGGCTGGGATGCCCAGCGTGAGCAGCCACCGATGAGCCAGATCGGCGGTTTGCGCGGAGTCCTGCAACTGTTGCAATCGTGGGATAACCGGGCGATGGTGATTGGATGGTTGGAGCATCTTAGAGATACGAAGCGTCGTGAAGAAAAGTGGCCTGGGAATTCGCTTCAGCGGCTGGTGCGGCTGCTCAGAGAACCGCAGGCTGTCTGGGAGGTGCTCGAGCCGGCCAAATGGCCCACGCTCACAGAACACGCTGGCGAACGGTTGAGAACGAAGCTGTGGGCAGTTGCTGTGCGCTCATTGATTGACGCCTGCATCCGTGCGCACAAACGCGAACTTGACGAGCGACAAACCAGGAGACACTGATATGGCACGCAGAATCGATGGCCGGCTGACTATCGTCGGCGAACTGGTCACGCAGACGCCGCTCCATGTCGGCGGACACGGCGAGGACGTGGACACGGACCTGCCCTTGGCCCGTAACGGGGCGGGCGAATTGTACGTACCCGGCACAAGCCTGGCTGGAGCGTTTCGTGGCTGGTGTGAAGCGGCGTTTGGCCCGGATGCGGTCCAGCCAGTCTGGGGCTATCAATACCCAACGGACGGCAACAAGGGAGAAGCCAGTCATGTCATTATCGAAGATGCGACGATTGCCAACCTCGATCCGGTCGCTGTCGAGATTCGCGATGGAGTGGGTATCGATCGCGAATGGGGTTGTGCGGCTGAGCAAATCAAGTACGACCGGGCCGTGCTACCTCGCGACACTCGGCTGCGGCTCGACCTTACCGTTGAATTCAAAGCAAAGCAGAAGACTCGCATCATCGAAATGTTCACGGCCCTAGCCACGGCCCTACGCGAAGGCGACGTGCGGTTGGGAGCGGCGAAGACTCGCGGCCTGGGTCGGGTGAAGCTCGCTGGCGGCCAAGTCCGGGAGCACACACTCAACACACGTGTCGGTATCCTGAAGATGCTTCGCCAACAAGACGGGAGTCCAGTCTCACCACAGTGTGAGGTGAACCTAATTCGCCGGCCGCGACTCGACATCGAGATTCATTGGAACCCGTGCGGGCCGCTTATGGTCAAGGCCGGCGCGGACGGGATCGGAGTGGACTCAGTCCCACTTGTGAGCGGTGTGGACGGTCGCCTCTCACTGGTGCTACCCGGAAGCTCGATCAAGGGTGCTATTCGCAGCCAAGCCGAACGCATCGTTCGCACACTGCTCGGCACGCCGCTCAGCCGCGAGTCCGACGCGAAAAAGCGGTTCCTGAAACACCTGGAAGAAGTGCCACTCATCGAATCGCTCTTCGGGGCGGCGGGTAAGCGGCGAGAGCAAAAGGAATCGCTTGAAGACGGCGCTACGAGCAAGCAAGAGGAGGACACAACAAACGACTCCACGGTGCATCTCGGCCTCGGCACCTTGGCTGCGGACGACTGCTACGCGCAGCCGCGATTCTCTCAAGACCAGTGGCAGGCCATCGTCGCCGCTGGTGCGGAGGCTCCTGCTGGGCAGCCACAATCGCCGTTGCGTGAACGTCTCACCGCCGCCGGACTGCAACCCTGGACTGCCGCCTACCACGTCGCGGTGGACCGCTGGACGGGCGGTGCGGCTGAAAGCCTGCTCTACACCGTGCTTGAACCCCACGGCGTTTCTTGGGAACCGCTGCGGATGTCATTGGACTTCCAGCGGCTCCCGGAGGGCGAACGGCTTCCGTCCCTGATGCTCACGCTTCTTGTGTTACGTGATCTGGTCAGGGGACGTGTCCCACTGGGCTTTGCCACCCACCGCGGCATGGGCGATCTCGCCGTTGATTGTGTCGCGTTCAGCGGGCGTGATCTGTCAGAAGAGTGCCAAACGCTGAGTAAGCTCGAATTGCCCGGGGGCGACTTCAACCGCTTGCCAGTGGAGTTGTGCGAAAGGTTGAACAACGCCTGGCAAGAGTGGCTTGGCACGCGACGAACGGAGGGGCAATCATGAGCGGAACATTGTTTGTCTACACGGACCACGGGCAATCGTTGCCGGAGACCCTTGCCGCCTTCGCTAAGACGCTGCCGGCTTCGGGTGCCGTGGCACTGTTATATTCACCCGCCAATTGCATGTTTGCGCGCTTGGCATCGGACAGCTCGCTCACGGACGGCGAAGGCAACTTGGTTAATCTCGCAAGGGTGTACGAAGCCCGCGTTTTTCACGATGGTGCGGAACTGCGATGGCTGAACGATCCCGGCCCCGACCAGGCACACCGAACCGCCGTGCTGTCGGACAATGCGATGACCATCGGACCAACCGCAGCGCCTTTGGCTTTTATCGACACATTGCCCCAGACATACCTGCTCTGGGGTGAAGGCTGGAGCGGGAACAACAGGTTGCCGTCTGCTTGGAGTCGGCTGGCCACGGCGAGGATTGGCAAGCTGGACGTGCCGCTGGCTGGTGTGAGCGCAAACAATCGTGTGCTCCTGCACGCGGTTGAGTACCTAGCTGAGTACGAAGATGGCAACGTCGGCGTCGCGGAAGAACGGCTCCTCAGACTGGAGGTGAACCGTGGCTAATGGAACCTTGATCGTCAACGCCAAGAGACAGGTCCGCGTCAAGTGGACTAACGCCAAGGACAAAGAGGTCGAGATGGCCGTACCCGAGGGGGAGCTGTCTGCTCCGTTGCAAAAAAAACTCACTGAAGACGAAAAGACGGTCACCCAGCTCAATGGCCAGCAAGTCGAACTGGATGAAGTAAGCGGACAACCGAAGAAGGTCCGCCCAGTCGGCGAAGCGTGGCAGGCGCCGCCCGTTGGGGCAGCCGCCAGCTCACGGCAAGGTGGGCAGGGCAAACGGCAGCAACAACGCCGAGGCTCTGAACGGCGCCACGGCCAAGGGGACGGCCGAGGTCAGCCGCCCTCAGCGCATTTCACGCCCGCTTTCCACAATCCCTACAACTTCATCTCCGCCCCTCCGCGTGACCACCTGCCAGCCGGAAGCGAATTGGGCGACAGCCTGCCGACTGGCCATGAACGCTTCCACGCCGATCGGTTCAGCGGCGTCATTTCTATGAAGCTGACTACGGTCACACCGCTCCTCATCCCCGACGCCGCCGCGGCGATCGAAAACAGCGACGGACACAAGACCTTTCCGGTGCGGCTCGGTCTGGACGGCAAACCCTATCTCGCGCCGACTTCGATCAAAGGAATGCTGCGAGCGGCTTTTGAGGCGGTGACGAACTCGCGGATGGGGGTGTCTGAGGAGCACGACGCCCGCTTGGCGTATCGAATGCCCGCTGGCGATGGTCTGTCTCTTGTGCCAGCGCGTATCGAGGACAACCACATCGTTATTTACCTTGGTACGACCAGCGGATTGCCAACCTGGAATAAGCAAGCGACCCGCTGGGCGATTCCTGGCGACCTGCAATATGCCGCTTGGCTTCCGCGATACAAAGGTGCCCGGCTTCAGTACCGTGAAGGAGGCGATCCTCAGCACGGCGATCAGGTTTGGTGCTGGCTTGAGAAGGTTCAGCACTGGCGATGGGACCAAAACGCGAGAGCGCACAAGCCCGACTTCCAGTACTGGAAGGTTGTCGCAATTTCGCGTTCCCAAACGTCGCTCGGCACATCGCCGGCCCCGATGAATGACCCGAGCCCTCAGGACAAACAGTCCTACCATAAGCCACTGGGACAACCCCAAATCCACGTGAGCGGTTACGTGTGCGTCACCAACCAGAACATCAAGAACAAGCACGACGAGCGAGTGTTCTTCGTTCATGGCCAGCAGCCAATCCAATATCCGCTCGACCCGGATCTGGCTGGTGCGTGGCGTGAATTGATTGACAATTACCAGGCGGCCCATCGTGAACAAGACATTTGGGGACGCAGGGATGGACGGCGAATTGTCCCGCCAGAAGAGTTCTTGAGGCCTGAACCAGGAAAGACCGCATGGTCACGCCACGTCTACGAGAAGTCGGCCAAGACTTTGGACGAGCACGCGACCTGCTGCTACGCCTTTGCCGAGGAGTCAGGGAACGCTTACGTGGTGAAGGCACTCTATCCAGTGATGATCTCTCGCAAACTTCACGTCGCCAGCCCATTCAGCTTGCTTTCCAGAACATTGGGTCCGGCTCAGGGACGCGAGCACCTTTCCCCTGCCGACCGCGTTTTCGGCTGGATCAACTCGGACGGACATGGCGCCTACCGCGGAAACGTGCGCATCGGTCCCGTGACCTGCCAGACGGACAACCCGGTCGAATCGTTCGGAAATGCGGGACTGCCGCTTGCGATTCTCGGTCAACCCAAACCACAGCAGGCCCGGTTCTATGTTGGCAGCACACCGCAGGGAGAATCGCAAGTCGATGGCCTGTCCAGAGAGTCCGCAGGCTATCGGCAGAGCAAGGGCTTGCGGGGCCGTAAGGTCTATCCGCATCACACGAACCTGCCGTTGCACTATTGGGATCAGCCGCTGGAGGACAGAACTCAACAATCGGACGACGATCATTTCCAAGAGTACCGCCGATCACACAAGCCACGCAAAGTGCAACAGGGCAACAGACAAGTCGCTGTGTTGAATCAGGACGGGACGTTCGAGCTCCTCTCGGGCGATGCCAACGAGCAACGCGACGACCAGAACCGCTCCATACGTGGCTGGGTCAAGCCCACCATGGAATTCAGGTTCGACTTGAACGTGGCGAACCTCTCGCTGGTGGAACTCGGTGCTTTGATCTTCCTACTCACATTGCCCGAGGATCACTTCCACCGACTCGGTGGTGGCAAGCCTCTCGGGTTCGGCAGCGTGCGACTGAAGACCAACGGGCAGCCCGACCTTTGCGACGGAGCGGCTTGGGAAACGTATTACAGTTCGCTAACGGACACGGCTCCGCGACCGTTCGATGTCGAGGGTGCGATCAACGCATTCAAACAGGGTGTCGTCACGGCGTACGGCCAGCAGACCACGGGGACCGACTTGGATGCGAGGTTTCGACAGCTGCCATTCATCGCTGCTTTTCTGCGGGCTTGTACCGGATTCGCGGATGGCCTTCCCGTCCACTACCCCCGTGCCCGCCAGGACGGTCAAGGAATACTGGTGCCGCCCCATCCCGATGGCTTGGCCTACGAATGGTTCGTCGCCAACGATCGCGTGGCAGGCGGTCAATGTCACGGTCTCAGTCTGCCGGACCTAGCCGACGACAAGGGCTTACCAATCCTCTAGGCACCCTGATTCCGCGGTAACAAGAGCCGCAGTGACGCAAGGTCGTCGAGTGAATTTCGTTCGATTGGCGGTTCGTCAATAACCGTATTCTGACCGCGATTTCCTTCTACGCCCGCCCGATAAATTTGTGCGTAACGCGACAATCTGCTATAATAGGTCTACTATTCTTCCCCACTCCACATGGTAGATTCTCTATTCTCGGATCGGGAGCCGCCCCGTTCAGAAAATCCGGACACTTCAGACACTCCTCAAGTCTCGCCTGAAAACTTGGCGGCAAGCGGATGGCAACGGCCAGAAGTTCGGCATGACATACAGTTGTTGATGGAAGTGTATACTGAACTGAGACGGTCTTGTCAGAACAAGTTCGAGGAGAATGCGCGGTGGATTGAGTACGCCGACGAAAAGGACGAGGAAACGCTTCGGCTCAGAACTGGAAAAGGTCGCCCATTCTCAATCAGCAGAACCTCGCCCAAAGAAAACGACTTCTATATTTACTTCAGTGATGATGACACAGGTTGGCTCCAGGTGGACTATTCCTTTGGAAAAGACGGAACTGTTCACAAGCGAGTCATCGACTACGAGTTGCCAACCGACCCGGAGGGCAGCCCTTGCATCATCAGTGAGTCGAATGGTGGCTTCACGCAGGCCAAGCGACTTGCGAAGCTCATCTCCGACGCAGAAGTCTGTCGATTGCCAGATCGCGGCTAGGACTCGCGTTCCTGGTTGGCCGTGAACAGACAACCTTCAGGGACTTCGGCATTTCTTGCCAGCAACTCAAAGGACATGCTTCAGCAATCCTACGCGCCCAGGCGATTTCCTGTCAGAGCCTCGTGATCAGCGGCGTAATACTGATGGAGCATCTCGGATGCTCAGAGGATTCGGCGAAAACTCGATTGAAGAATTTTCGCCCTGGAGGAAGTGTCCAATGTCCGCAATCGATACGCTCGACCCAAGCGTCGTTCCGCCTGCCACTGCTGCAACTCGCGAGGCTGCGAGTCACGAAGATCGGGTGTTGATTCGTCCCTACCCGAAGATCATCGTGTACTACCCGACCCTCGTGGCAGCCTTGGTGTGCGGTCTCGTGGCAAATCTCTTCTCCGAGAAGCTGGCCGTCGTCGAGTTAGTCGGGACCGTGTTCATCATCGTACTCTTCTGGAATACGGTCATTCTGGCGTTCGAATTCCCGCGACTGACGGCAATCACGGTCATTCTCCTCATGGTGTCGCTTGTGCTCGCCGCTGTCCTGCTAAACCGATACCTAGACATCGTTCCCTTCCTGTCCGTGCTCCTCGCAAGCGTCCATCTCCAAGCCAACGATCAGTTCTACCTATTCATCGCCGGAATTTTTCTGTTCGTGTTTGCAATCTCGTGGGTACTCACGCGGTTCGATTACTGGGAAGTTTTGAACAACGAGCTTCTGCACCACCACGGACCGTTCGGCGATCTGGAACGGTTCCCCGCTCCGCAGTTGAAACTCGACAAGGAGATCCCCGACATCTTCGAATATCTCGTGCTGCGGTCCGGCAGGCTGATCTTCTATCCGACCAGTGAACGTCGCGCGATCGTCTTGGACAACGTCATGGGAGTCAACCGAGTGGAAGCCAAGATCAAGCACTTGCTTGAGGCACTCGAAGTGCGGATCGACCCTGATCGGTGAGAGAGTCTCAAATGAAGAGCACGGAAATAGCACGCGGCGAGTCGGTCAGGTATATTCCTCGCGTCCGAGCCACGGTAACCCGTTTGGGATGCCTCCTCGGTCGCTTCTCAGAGCGAGACTATTTGGCGGAAAGGAGCCGTGTATTGTCTACTCCGCAGTTATTCGTCGTCGTCTCAACCGGCCAGAACGTCGCCAACTTGCCACCGCTACTGGAACACGCGGAGCCGGGAGATTGGATCGTGTGGGTTGAGAGTGAAGTAGCGGAGGACCGGCAATGGGCGAAGGGAGCACGGGAAGTGCTTGCACAGCCGCAGCGTGGACTGCGAACCTTGGAGAAGTCGATTTCCGTTCGACAGGTCAACGATCCAGTGCAGGTTGCAAACGCATGCCGCAAGTTTCTTGACGCGGTCGAGCGGGACGAGTATGAGGGCTGGTCTGACGAGCCAGAGAGGTATGCGTTCCGCCAGTTTTTGGCATCCTTGAACCAAGGACTTGGCAGGACATTTTTGGTGTGCAATGGCGGCAACAAGCTTACTCCGGTCGGCCTTCTCCAGGGCTGGGCCAACTTGCACCCGGTGGTTCTTTATGGCGATGATTCGCCAGCCGTATGCTGGACGTTTCCGCAAGGTCTGGAGCAGTCGCCGTACATTCGACCGTATCAGCGAGACACGCTCGATCTTCCGGACATCCTCACCACGTCAGGGCACTTTCTGTTGAATCAAGGTGCCGCAGAGCGATTCTGGCCCGGACCAATTCCACCGGATTTGGTCCGCGAGCCCTATGGGAAAATCGAGGAGTACACGCGATACCTTCACTCCCAACATTTTGAATGGGCAGTCATTCAGGCTGGCAAAGAGCTTCCTGGTTATGACGCCCTTTCCCACCTCGTTGACCTAGAGCGAGTCGAGCGTTGGAAACGGGCATTTGTTCCACTGATCAGCGCTGGTGCGCGTAGCAAGGGCAAGGATTTCGATGAAGTAATGCATTCACTTAGCCCTGGAACGTTAAGCCCGATCTATTTCGCAACGATCAACCTTGCTCAGGATGGTGCCCGATCGCGGGACCGGCGTGATAAGTCTCCGCCCGAGGCCAAAATCTCCGACGCTTTCGAGCGAGCGGTCGCGGCTCGCGTTCATGCATGGCTGGATCGAGTTGGGCATCCTGCCGTGCAATCGGCGTGGCGCAATGTGGAGGTTGCCCGACGTGGCCAGACAGAACCAATGGCGCAGTTCGATGTCTTGCTCGTGCTGAAAAACGGGATCATCTGGCACTTGGAGTGCAAGAGTGCGACGGTCGAGTTGAAGGACTTGGATGCCCGGATTCTGAACCTTCAACAAGCGGGGTCACAACTCGCTCGGATGGCGGTGTGCGTCCCGATTCTAACGCAGTATGCGACCGAACCCTGGTTCGAGCGGTTGCAGACACTTCGTCATCGCATCGAGGGCAGTCGTATTCCATTCGTATCGTTCACTCTGCCAAACCAGCCGGCTACATACTCGTGGCCTGATGAAAACGGTACTCCGGTCGTTCGGGACTGCCCAAGTTTGGAGGCGAAATTGGATTTTTTCCTCAAGCAATATGAACCGAGAGGATGAGTTTCGTGCTGGACTTCCAGTTGACGATTTTTATGATCCTGACACTCGACTTGAGCGTTCCTACCTTTCGACGCTCGGTTTTGAGCGGGCTACATGGCCCACTTTCTGGATTGGCTGATCGAATCGGATTGGCCTGACCCGGAGAATTGCGGAGGAGACGGACCGGAGCGAGACCGCTCTGTGCGCTGCGTGTCCCCGCGGTTGTCTCTCTTGGTCAAGTAGTCCCATTGAACGCACGGACGTTCAGATACGAGGAATTGTATCCGATCGGACGGACAGACGTGCGGGTTACTTTATTTATTGGCATTTGCGAGCGGCCCCTACTGATTCGGCCGCCTGAATGTTTGATGCACCTCGGCAACGCGAGGAGCGGAGTCGGATTCGACTTTGCTTTGTTGCCACAAGTTTCAGAGGAGGTGCATCATGGTTGCGTGCGTTGATCGTTCAGTTCGTCAGTTCTTCGGAGCGGCATCAGTTGATGGCAGACATGTTGATGCAACAAAACTCGCCAAAATCGTAAGCGATTCGAGCGTGCCCGTTGCAAAGCGAGAGGAGGCATGGAGGCAACTGCTCCCCATCATTGGCCGCATTGCCGACCGCGTTGCACGACGCTGGGGTGGGGATGCCCGCGAGTATGTGGACGACGCTTCGGGTTACATCTGGCAAAAGTTTCATGGGTTTGATCCCGCTCATGGTGCATGCTTTGAAAGTTGGTGTGCAGTGGTACTGCCACGCCAATTCGTCGATCTTCACCGTCATGTTCTGCGTGACGCACTTGGAATGTCCACAACTGGTCGTATCGCACCACAAGAGGATGCAGAGATTGATCTCGATTCCAGACTGGCGCCCGTGGGAGAGAACAAAGGCGGAGTGGTGGTCCCACTTGATCTTCGATTACCCTTCGGGGTGGGTGATTTAGACTTCATCCGAACGTGGGACGTGGCGGACCGTCTTACCCTCATCGTGGCATTCGGAATGTGGCGAAAAGTCTCGCCCGGCGAGTGGAATGCCTGGGTTCAGGAAGTTCGATCGGAGAAACGATTCCCTTTTGCGGAATTGGAACGTACCGCTGATCTGCAGGATCGAATTTGGGTCTTGGCTCGGTTTCTGAACCGAAAATACAACTCGGTCTATCAGCGGGTCAAACGGAAGGCGAAAACACTGTTGCCGCAACTCCGCTTTGCACGGGAGTTCTACGGCCTGGCATAATTGGCTCGACTTGGACACCAATTGGAGGTGTACCGTGGCTCTTTCTGCGAACGGTCCACAAAGTTACCTGCTCAACTCGCCCGTGCTAACCGCTTACGGCGATTGGCGATTTGAAGGTCCGATTACTGTTGAGCGCGCACGAGAGATTTTGCGCCACGGATTTGTGTCGGCCATAGGGCATCCGACGTCGGCGCAGTTCCTGACCGCGCAGTTGGGCGTCGATGTGCTGGTGAACCGCATCACCGTGGAACTCCAAACTGGCGACCACGCCGTCGTCCTCCGGTTGAAGGGACGATTACCTGAGGGAAAGGTGCTGACAGGGGACGAGATGCAAGCGTTGCCGTTTGAGTTGGGATTGTTGACGAGATTGCGGTGAGACCCGAATCAAGGAGATTCACAACCATGCCAAGAAATTTCTCCCAGGCGCTCAAGCTCTTTTTTAATCCGGAAACGGTTTTCCCCTTCCTGTTCGGTTCAACGTTCCTTGCAGTGCTAGGCAACTCGGTATACCAGTTGTTCACGAACATGCTCGGCACGAGCACGCGAGCGGTGATTGGTATCACGATTGGCTCGCTGTTAGTCTTCTTTACCTCGGTTCTGTGGTTCGCTTATGCCCTGGCCCGAATGGATACTGGCATTCGTCCGCGAGGCAAGCGGGCACCAGCGAAACGCAGAGGGCTGATTCTGCTGGTGAGCCAAGCCGATCCCTGCCGTAAGGCAATTGAATATCACAAGCCAGTAATCGAAAAATGCTGGCTGATTTGTTCGACCCAAACCTTGGAAATTGTCAACAGCCTGATCCAGGAGTATGCCGGCATCTGTGTCTCACAGCCAATCGTGATCACGGACGTGTACGACCCCCTAGAGTTTCGCAACCGGGTGGATGAAATCTATTGCCGTCTCCCTGCCGGGTGGGGCACGTCCGATGTGATTGCTGATTACCAAGGGATGACGGCCCACGGATCAGTGGGGATGGTGCTCGCCTGCTTGGGGACACGGGGGCCCTTGCAATACATACCCGCGCGACTGGACGCGCAGCGTAAACCGATTGAAGCATTAGACCCGATCGAGATCGTACTAGACGGCGATCTTGGAAAACCCAAGGAAGAACGAGTCCAGAACTGACATCAAGGTGTGCTCTTGACCCTAGCGGATCGATTGATTGAGTGTTTGAACGACACCTCGATTCTGCCTCGCAGGATGCGGCTGGAGACGCCGGAAGTGCGGGCGACGGTGCCGATGTTGCGCGGCGTCTGGGGGGCGGCACTGCACGACTTGGACATCGGAATCTATCGGGCTGTATTCGCTCCCCCGAACAACTCCGAGCACAGCCACGTGCCCGGTTATGTCCTTCGGCCCGCCCCGCCGGACCCGCATTTCGCGCCGGCCGTCGATTGGATTCTGATCGGTGATGCTCTACAGCACGACGAAACACTGCGTCGGGCGTGGGATATTGCTTCAGGGATGGGTCTCGACCGTGAACGCTGTCCCTTTGACATTTGTGAGGTTCGCGTGCTCGGACCGAATGGACTTGCCACGGAAGCAGTGAAGCCGTGGAGCTTGAGCCAGGTTACGTGGCCGCTAGCTGGTCCAAAGGTTACTCCGTGTCGATTATTCTTCCCCGCTCCGTTGCGACTACTTCGGCGTGGACAACTCATCACACAGCCCACGTTGGCCGATTTAGTCGTGACTGCCTGCCGCCGCATTGGAAACTTTCTTCCTGTCAGCCAGCGTACGGCCTGGGACAATCTGAGCAGGGATGCCTTGGAACTGGCTCGCACCATGCGCGATGGCGAGTGGTCCGGCTCGCGACTCGACTTGCACCGATACTCCGGTCGGCAGAAAGCTGAGCTGGACCTCCGAGGTGTGAGCGGGGCGATTGATCTCCCAGAGGGGCCCGGCGAACTCTGGCCTCTGCTGGCCGCCGCACAGTGGTTGCACATTGGCAAGGGCACCGTCATGGGATTGGGCCAGATGCGGATCGAGCCGAGTCCGCAATACTAACCGTGCACCCGCCAACGTAATTCCCGTTGTGCTCGCTGTTGTCTGCTTACCATGCAAGTGGAGTGGTCGCTGGCTCACTTCCACCACGCCGGTCTTGCGGCA
>JACRIH010000230.1 GCA_016235885.1 Planctomycetales bacterium
GACTCACAAACTGGCCAGACGCGGCGGACAAGTGCGAACTCGGACGGTACGATGGCCGAATGTGATTGTCCCACGTGGGACTTGATAACCAGCGGAACCGACTCACCGAGACGCCATGAGCCAACGCACGGCGCACCCCTCACCCTCAACCCCTCTCCCCAAATGGGCGATGGGAGTTTGCGTTTGCACGGTGCTGTTGTGGTTGGCAGCGAGTGCCGGGTTCGCGGCCGATCCGCCGGTGTCACAGCGACTCGAAGAATTTCGCATCAAGGTCGAAAAGGATCGGGAGCAGACCGTGCTCGGGCGAGTGTTGCTCGACGCTCAGGATGGTGGTCTGCTGGTCATCGGTCGCGACGGAAAATTGTGGTCGGTTGGGGTGGACGAACTCGTGCGGCGAAAGGTCACGGACGAAGATTTTTCGCCGCTGTCGGCCAAAGCGCTCGGCGAGCAACTCCGTGGAGAACTGGGTGCCGGATTTGAGATCGTCACGACGAAGCACTATGTCATCTGCTCGAATGCCGGGCGGCAGTATTCGCAGTGGTGCGGCACGTTGTTCGAGCGATTGTTCGATGCGTTTCGGAACTACTGGAAACAGCGGGGCCTCGCGCTGCACTATCCCGAGTTTCCGTTGATCGCGATCGTGTTCGCGAACGAGCAGCAATTCGCCGCGTTTGCCCAGCGTGATGCCGGTCCGGACGCCACGTCGTCGAAGGGCTATTTTTCGATCACATCCAATCGCATGGTGATGTACGACCTGGTGGCCGAGGCCCGCGGCGCTGCGGCGCTCAGTGCCACGGAATTTCAGCAGCGTCTGGGGACGCAGGCGTTCAATGTCGCCACCGTGGTCCACGAAGCGACCCATCAAATCGCGTTCAACAGTGGGATGCACACGCGGTACGCCGACAACCCACTGTGGTTGACCGAGGGAATGGCGATGTTTTTCGAGACCCCCGACCTGAACAGCAAGACGGGTTGGAGGACCGTGGGGATCGTGAATGATCTCCGGCTGAAACAGTTTCGAGATTTTTCAACCAAGCGCCGACCAGCCGATTCGCTCGCCACCCTGATCCAATCCGACGCCCGCTTCACCGACGAAAAGCTGGCCGTCGATGCCTATGCTGAGGCGTGGTCGCTCAGCTACTTCCTCATCAAGAACCGGCCGGCCGATTATGTCCGCTATCTCGAACGCCTGGCAGCCAAGCCGCGGCTGATGTGGGACACACCGGAACAACGGGTGGCCGAGTTCGAGGAAGTCTTCGGCAAGAAAGTGAACGAGATCGAAGCCGATTGGGTGAAGGCAATGCGGCGGTTGAAATGAAAGCAGCCGTGGGTGTTTTCACTGCCGACGGCCCACTCTCTACGGCCTCGCCTTCAGATCCAAACTCCGCCAACTGTACCAACTGGCAATTGTGGCAAAGGGTCGCCACGGGCGGGCGATGGTGTGGCAGGTGGCTTTGTCGGGGAGATCCGCGAGGTCGTAAAGATTGCGCATCGCGGTGCGGATTCCGAGGTCTTGATGTGGCAGGACGTCCAGCCGGCCGAGCGAAAACATCAGGAACATCTGCGCTGTCCACTCACCGATCCCCTTCACTTTGATTAGTTCTGCGATCACGGCGTCATCCGACAGGCGCGAGAGCCTCGGCAGACGCACGTCGCCGTCGATCACTTTTTTTGACAGGTCGAGCAGATACCCCGCCTTCTGTGGGGACACACCCGCCGTGCGTAGCCGCTCGGGGGTCATGTCGCTCAGCGCTGCTGCCGAAATCTGGGCCGGGGCCATGAGCGTTTCGAGTTGTCGCCAGATCGAACGGGCCGCCGAGCCGGAGATTTGTTGACCAATGATCGACCGGGCGAGCATTCGGAATCGGCGGCGATCGGGCTTGAGTTGGCAGGGGCCGATGCGGTCGATGACATCGCGGAGCACGCGGTCTTTCCGACGCAGATGTTTCACGGCATCGGTGACGTCTTGCGGAGTGAAGCTCATGGTTTTTCCAGTCTCCCGGTCGGTGTGTGGCTGGCCAGATCGGCAATCATGTCGCGCGTGGCGGCGGCGACGGCGTCTTCCCAACGATGCTCGCCGAATTGTTCGGAGTACGGCTTCTTTTCGTAGGCGAAGATGATGCCTCGCGAACTGTTGACCACCGCGCCCAGGCCGTCGGGTGTGAAGGCGGCAGCGACGTCTGCGGCCGCAGCCCCCTGCGTGCCGTAGCCGGGGATGAGGAATGTTGTGTGCGGCATCGCTTCTCGCAGTTCGGCGATTTCTCGCGGATACGTGGCTCCGACGACTGCCCCGACAGCGCCGAACATGTCGACACCGCGGCTCGCGGTTGCCAGTTCTTCCACAACGCATGCGACCCGACGGTACAGCGGTTGGCCGTCCGACACGACATCTTGAAATGTCCCCGCGCCGGGATTGCTGGTGCGCACGAGGACGTACAAACCGGCTCCGCGTTCGATGGCCACGCGGACGAATGGTTCAAGCGTGTCGCGGCCGAGGTACGGGTTGATCGTCAACGCATCGGCGGCCCACGGCGCGGCATCGGGGTCTGCACCAGCGAGGTATCCCCGGGCGTACGCTTCCGCCGTCGAACCGATGTCTCCCCGCTTGGCATCACAGATCACGATCAGCCCCGCCTGCCGGGCGTGTCGCATCACCCGAGCCAGTGCCGCGCAGCCGGCCGGTCCCCACTCCTCGAAGAATGCCGCCTGCGGCTTCACCGCCGGAACGAGCGGTGCGACGACGTCGATGATTCGCAGGCAAAATGCCTCGAAAGCGGCGGCCACAGTCGCGGCGAGATTGCCGCTGCCCGCTTCGCGAGCTGACCGCACGATGTCTTTGGGGAGCTGCTCGAACCGTGGATCGAGGCCGACCACGACGGGATTCCGCTTGCGATTCACGGCGTCGTGGAGCCGGGTGATGAAGTGTAAATCAGACATCGGTGATGTTGATTCCTTGCGCCGGCAATGAAGTCGACCGGCTTCTCAATTGGAACGGGTTTCTGAATCACAATTCAGAAAAAACTGGCGTCGCCGTTGACTTGCCAATTCTCAGACAGTCGCTATTGTGCCCGTTCAATCGTGGAAGATAAAGCGACTGTTGCGTCACATCGGAGACTTCCGTTTCAAGTTCAAGGATCTTTTTTCAGGACAGACACAGGAGACAACATGGCCGAGAACGAAACCCCTGCTGACAGCGCCGCCCCTGCACGAACGGCACCGGAACAGCAACTCCCCGTCGAATTGGAAAACCTGCCGGCGATCTATGCCAACTTCGCCCGCGTCACGGGGTCACCGGAAGAATTGATTCTGGATTTCGGGCTGAACCCGTCACCGTTTGGCAACCAGCAGCATCCGGTCAAGCTGACCCAGCGGATCGTGATGAACTTCTTCACCAGCAAGCGACTGCTGGCCGCGCTGGGGATGGCCGTGCAACGTCACGAGCAGGCGTTCGGCGTGCTCGAAACGGA
Source organism: Planctomycetales bacterium (assembly GCA_016235885.1). Taxonomy (GTDB): domain Bacteria; phylum Planctomycetota; class Planctomycetia; order Planctomycetales; family Planctomycetaceae; genus JACRIH01. The sequence goes on from JACRIH010000230.1 coordinate 3,468, forward strand.
CGTGAACAAGCGAGTCGTTCGCCGCTAAACCAGACGCGTGAGCTGGCATGGCTCGCTCGCGAGGATTGAAACATTTCACAGGCCAGGCTCGACCGATGGTTGAGGCTGGCCTGTGTTGTTTGGAAAGCGTCGCCGTTCGCGTCAGTGCGAAGGAAGCCGAAGGAGCGAGTGTGGGTTTTATGACTGCTTGACGGCCCCAGTCGCACCGCGATACCGTGGCATCGTCGCAAGAACATTTCGGTTTGCAAATTGCGAGGAGTCTTCCCATGCGTCTGAAAGGCAAGAAAGCAATCGTCCTGGTGGACCAGATGTACCAGGAGATGGAAGTGTGGTATCCGCTGTATCGACTGCGGGAGGAGGGGGCCGAGGTGATTCTGGTCGGGGTGGAAGCCAAGGTCACGTATCCGTCGAAGATGGGCTACCCGGCGGTGTCGGACAAGGCGGCGAAGGATGTGTCGATGGCGGACTATGACTGTCTGATCATCCCCGGTGGATATGCTCCCGATCACATGCGGCGTCATGCGGCGATTAACAAGATCGTGGCCGATGCCATGCGGCTGAACAAGGTGGTGGCGGCGATCTGTCACGCCGGTTGGATGCTCTGCTCGGCTCCCGGTGCGTTGCATGGTCGCAAAGTGACGAGCTTTTTCGCGATCAAGGACGACATGGTCAACGCGGGTGCTGAGTGGTCGGACGCCGAGGTGGTTCGCGACCGAAACCTGATCACCAGCCGCAAGCCGGACGACCTGTCGGCGTTCATGCGGACGACGATTCAGGCAATCGTGGAACCGGCGCCGTAGGTCAGCCTTTCCAGACTGACATGAGGGGAGGCGATTGGCGAGTCAGGCTGGAAAGCCTGACCTACTCAACCCCAAGATTGCGATTGATCTGCAGGGCTTTGGGGCTGTCGATCCACTTGCTGAGACGATCGGATTCTTTTTCCCGAGGCTGATTACCGCGACCCTGCTGACCGACAAATCCCCATTCGTCTTCGGCTGGTTTTTCACCGGAGTCCGTTTGGGGTTCGTCACCCTGATCCGGTGCCCGACGTGGCCCAAAGAACGACCGAACACCGTGGTCGGAATTCGTCATCGAACAGCCGACGCTCAGCGAACACGCCAGACACAACACAACGAGGAATCCGGATTTCATGAGGAGCTGCCTTCCGCCGCGAACCGTCTCCGCAGCCCAACGGCCGCTGGTTCGCAGCGTGAACGAGAGTGAAATGGCCAGCCGATTCGAGAGGTGACGTGTCGAGAAGAGGGGGCGGATTGTGCTGATTTCGGAAAATGTGTCCAGAGCAAGTTGACAGGCGGGCCGCGTCGAGAGACGCTCGCCGCTCACTCCCGACCCCTCTCCCACTTCGGGGGCGAGGGGAGATCATGAATTGAAATCCTCACCATGCCGGTCGCTCCACTCGATGTACTCGTCGTTGCTCCGCACCCGGATGATGCGGAGATCGGCGTTGGGGGCACGCTGTTGAAATGCAAAGCGGCCGGGTGGCGAGTTGGCGTGGTTGACCTCACGAGCGGCGAGCCGACTCCGCATGGGAATTTGGAGCTGCGTGCTGCCGAAACTGCGGCGGCGACGAGCGTGCTGCAACTCGACTGGCGACAGAATCTCGGTCTGCCGAACCGCAGCCTCGAACCGACACTCGATGCCCGCCACAAATTGGCGGAGGTGTTCCGACTGACTCGGCCTCGATTCGTGTTTGTGCCGTACTGGGAAGATGCCCATCCGGACCATGTCGCCGCGAGCCGTCTAGCTGACGACGCCCGGTTCTGTGCAAAGCTCACGAAAACGAGCATGGCCGGCGAACCGTATTGGCCGCCGCGCATGCTGTACTTTTTCAGCATTCACCTGCGAATTCACCCACGACCGGCGTTTGTGGTGGATGTCAGTCCGCACATCGACACGAAGATGGAAGCGATCCGCTGCTACGAAAGCCAATTCATCACCGGCCGATCGCGAACCTTTCCGACGCCGCTCGACGACATCCGCGACCGTGCGCGGTATTGGGGCTGGAGCATCGGCACTGCGTTTGGAGAACCGTTCACCAGCCGCGAAGAGGTCGGGCTGAAAGGTCTGGATGGCTTGTGCTAGACCGCCTCGCGAAGCCGATCGCTCGCGGCGTGCGAGCGATCAGCGATCGACGTTCTCCAACCCGCGCGATACCGATGCGAGTCGAACTGTTTGGCGTTCTGCGTCACCGGACGGGATTCCGCATCGCGGCGATTGGACCGGCGGGAGAGAACTTGGTTCGACTTGCGATCACCTTCAGTTGTCAGTCGTCGGTGGTTCCGCAATGACACGTCCCGGAATCAATCGGTCGAGGATGCCGTTCACGAATTGAGACGACTGCGCGGAACCATAGCTTTTCGCCAGTTCGAGCGCTTCGTCGATCACGACTTTTGGCGGGGTGTCGGTGTGCAGCATTTCGTACGCCGCCAGTCGCAGTACGTTGCGGTCGGTGGGGGCCATCCGCTTGAGTGACCAGTTGGCGGCCACGGCTTCGATCTTGGCGTCGAGTTCGTTGCGAACTTCCATCACGCCGGAAAACAGGCTCCAGCAGAATCGCGACAGTTCCTGGTCTTCGAGACGTCCTTGAACCATTTCGAGCACGACATCGGTCGGGACATCGGGATTCAAGTCGAGTTGATACAGCATCTGCAACGCCGTTTCGCGGGCGCGGCTGCGGCGGGATCGCGGCATGACCTACGCCTCCACTTCTGGAATTTGTCGGAGCAGGTTGACCATTTCGATGGCCGCGAGCGCCGCTTCGCAACCCTTGTTTCCGGCCTTGCCGCCAGCACGGTCGAGCGCCTGTTCCATCGTGTCGCACGTCAGCACGCCAAACAAGATCGGAATGCCGCTGGCTTGAGTCGCTCGCATCAGTCCCCCTGCCACTTGCTGGTTGATATATTCGTGGTGATTCGTCTCGCCACGAATCACGGCACCCAGGCAGCAGACGGCGGCGAAAGTTCCGCTGAACGCGAGTCGTTCGGCCACCACCGGAATCTCGAATGATCCGGGAACCCAAAACACGCTCACCTGCTCGTCCGTCACGCCATGGCTGCCGAACGCCTCCAGCGCACCACTCAGCAGGCGCCGCGTCACCAGATCGTTGAATCGGGCGACGACGATTGCATATTTCTCGCTGCCTCCGGTGAGTTGTCCTTCAAAGTGACGCGGCATGGCGGGTGTGGATCAGGGGTGTAAATCGATTCGGGAGGGCGACGGGATTACTCGTCGAACAATTCGGCAACGCGGCAGGAAAACCCGGGGAGGATTTCTTGATCTTCGAGCACGTCGTTCGCGGAGCAGGTGCGAGCAGATCGGTCGGAGCGATACACGACAACTTCTTGACTTCGCGGATACACGACCCAGACCCTTGGGGTTCCAGCCGCCAGAAAATCGCTAACCTTCTCGTGAACTTCGGCGGCGGATTCTGACGGAGATACCACTTCGACAGCCAGGTCCGGTGCAATGTTCCAGAAGGCCTCCGGAATTCCCGATTTTGCAATTCGTTCGACGCGGACGTAGAACAAATCGGGACCTCGAACGATGTCTGGGTCACGGCCCAAGATGAATCCGGATTCGGCACCAACACATCGGCGACCGCTGCTTTCAGCCCATCGACCGAGCCGCGTTGCCAAGCGAATCGCAACTGTTCCGTGTTTTGCTCCCGGTGGCATCGATTCGACGACCTCCCCTCGGATGAGGCTGCTGTGCTTGCGGTTCTCCGGCGATAGCCAGAATTCTTCCGCGGTCATCAGGTGTTGGGCGACGGTGCTCATGGGTCAACTCAGATTCATCGTCATCAAAAACTCACCGTTGTTTCTCGTCTTTCGCATCCGGTTTGCCAAAAGTTCCATGGCCTCGACCGGGTTCATGTCGTGCAGGACTCGGCGGAGAATCCACACGCGGCGGAGTTCTTCTTCGGGGATCAACAACTCTTCGCGGCGGGTGCCGGACTTGTTGACATCGATGGCGGGCCAGACTCGCTTTTCGACCATGCGGCGGTCGAGGTGCAGTTCCGTATTGCCGGTCCCCTTGAACTCTTCGAAGATGACTTCATCCATTCGGCTGCCGGTGTCCACGAGAGCCGTCGCGATGATCGTGAGCGAACCGCCCTCCTCGATGTTGCGAGCGGCTCCGAAAAACCGCTTCGGGTGCTGGAGGGCCGTGGCATCCATGCCGCCGGACAACAGCTTGCCGGAACTGGGGGCTTCCGAATTCCAAGCCCGAGCGAGCCGCGTGATCGAATCGAGAAAGATCACGACGTCGTGACCGTACTCGACCATCCGCTTGGCTTTTTCGATGACCATTTCGGACACCTGCACGTGGCGGTTCGACGTTTCGTCGAACGTGCTGCTGATGACTTCGCAGTTGGGTCCTTTCACCTGCCGTTCCATTTCGGTGACTTCCTCCGGTCGCTCGTCGATCAGCAGCATGATGACGTAGGCGTCCGGATGGTTTTTCAAAGTCGCCTTGGCAAGCTGTTGCAGCAGAATCGTCTTTCCGGCTCGCGGCGGAGACACGATCAGTCCGCGTTGCCCCATGCCGATGGGAGCGACCAAGTCGACGACGCGCGTGCTGAGCATTTCCGGCCCGGCATCAAGCTTCAGCCGCTTGGTGGGATGCAACGGGGTGAGGTCATCGAAGAAGACCTTTTCCGTCAGCAGATTCGGGTCCTGCCCGTTGATCGCTTCGACACGGAGGAGTGCGAAGTAGCGTTCGTTTTCCTTCGGTGGACGAATTTGGCCCGCCACGGTCGCTCCCGTTCGGAGGCCGAACCGGCGGACCTGGCTCGGCGAAACGTAAATGTCGTCCGGACACGGTAGGTAGTGGTAATCGGGGCTGCGCAAAAAACCAAATCCGTCGGGAAGGATCTCCAGCGTCCCCTCGCCAAACATCAGCCCGTTGACTTTTGTGCGTTCTTTAAGAATCCGGAAAATGAGGTCTTGCTTCTTGAGGCCGGTGTACTCGGTCAGGCCTTCCCGCTTCGCCTGTTCGAGGAGTTGCAGCATCGTCATGCGCTGCAACTCGGCGATGTGGATTTCCCCCTTCTTGATTTCCTCGTAGCGTTCGTCCGGTTCGAGCAACGAGAATCGCTTGCCGGTGCCGAATTTGCCGCCCTTCTCGTTCCCCGGTGAATCGTCGGCCGATTCGGAATCGTGGGTGATTTCGTCGTCCAGACCATCGCTGAACTCGGCATCTTCGGCCGCGATGTCTCGCAAGTTACCGTCGGGAAGATTGTCGGTGTCGGGAGCGACTTCAGCTTTTGTGCCGCGGGGCTTGGTGATCTTGCTCATGGCTTGGGGATTCTGAAAAGCGATAGCGGGAGGTGAAATGGGAGGGAGGAGGGCTGGGACGCGAAGCGAACTCAAATTGGCTCAGACGTGCCGCCGCGACGAAACGGAACAGCGAACCGACTGAGTTGGAACGACGACGATCGGAAAGATCATCAGGTGGGAAATCTCACGGGTCATCCTGTGACCCAACGCAATCCAAACGGGAACGGCAGTGAACGCTAAGGAAGGTTGTTCTGCAAGATTTGATGCAGGAGGCGGTGCAACTCGGCGACCGTGTTCGTCTCGGAGCCAGAATTGTTAATCACATGATGACAAGCCGCGCGCTTGATTTCCAGTCCAAGCTGGCTCTCCTCCCGAGATTTTAGTTGGGCCTCGGTCCAACCTCGTGACGATGCCACTTGTCGCAGTCGTTGCTCAAAAGGAGTGTCGAGAAATACCAACAAGTTACAGACGTTCTGCCAGCCGGCTTCCAAGAGAATGGCGGCATCCAGAACCACGGCGGCGACATCGGGACGTGTGCGAGCAATGGCGATCTGCGACGCGAGTTCGATCCCGATGCGGGGATGGACGATCGCTTCCAAATCCCGTCTCGCCTGCTGGGCGGATGCGTCGCGGCCGAAGACCAGTCGGCCGAGTCGCGAGCGATCCACCTCGCCGGCGGCATCGAACACGCTATCGCCAAACCGGGTTCGGACCTGCGACTTGATCGTGTCTTCACGCAGAACCTGATGTCCGACGGCATCGGCGTCGATCACGACGATTTCTTGCGACGGGTTCGCGGCTCGAAACGATTCCGCCAGCAGTCGGGCGACGTGACTCTTGCCCGAACCGACACCGCCCAGCAGTGAAATCACCGGAACAAACCGATCAGACATGGCAGTTCGTAGAACGGGATTTACCCCGTTCCCCACGTGCCTCCAC
>JACRIH010000231.1 GCA_016235885.1 Planctomycetales bacterium
ATTCGGATCGATGAACTTGCGGCCGTCCATGATTTCGCAATCCGTGCGGCGGGCGTCGACGAGGCTCTGATCAAAACCCGACAACGGATGATTGAATGGCCGCCTCGACCGTTCGTAATCTGATGGCGGCGCAGCGCACCCAAGGCACGAACGGACGAGGCGTCCATTCTACGGCCTCACGCCGGTCGACCATGCGCAACGAAAAAGGACTTGGGGCAACTTGCCCCAAGTCCTTTCTCCAATTGATTGCGGCCGAGAGGACTTGAACCTCCACGGGGGTAACCCCACTAGAACCTGAATCTAGCGCGTCTGCCAATTCCGCCACGACCGCAGAGTATGTTTGAATGGCTGGCGGGAAAGTATCGGATTGCCGTCGGTGAGACAAGTCGGTGGCTGGCCGAGTTCGCAAAATTCCGCCGCCGCATTTGATCGGCCTCGGCGCGACCGGTACGATCGCCGCCGTTCAAACGCGTAGAACGGAATTCATTCCGTTCGTGAGACGTTGCGGACTCCAACTCGACAACAACTACGGCCGCGCGCCGGCTCCACGACTGGAAACCACGATGAAACATCACACAATTCTCGCGGTCACTGTGTTCCTTGGCCTGGTGGCCAGTTCCGTTTCGGCCGACGTGCTGACTATCGCCGGGAATGGCAAGCCAGATTACTCGGGCGACGGCGGACCGGCCACGGCGGCGGGAATCGGGCAGCCGTTCGGACTCGTCATTGGACCGGATGGGGCGTTGTACGTGTGCGAGGTTCAGAACCACACGGTTCGTCGAGTCGATCTGAAATCCGGAACGATTACGACCGTCGTCGGCTGTGGCAAGAAGGGATACTCCGGAGACGGCGGGCCAGCCACACAGGCGCTGTGCAACGAACCGTATGAAATCCGGTTCGACGCCGCGGGCAATCTGTACGAAGTCGAAATGCAAAACAACGTCGTGCGCCGCGTCGACGCCAAGTCGGGGGCAATCACGACCATCGCCGGGAACGGCAGGCCGGGTTTCTCCGGAGACGACGGACCTGCCACGCGGGCGGCGCTCAAGCAACCGCATTCGATCGCGCTCGACGACGAAGGCCACTTGTACATCGCGGACATTGGCAATCACCGCGTACGCCGCGTTGATCTGACCACCGGCATCATTACTACGTTCGCCGGCACGGGCGAACGCCAGCCAACACCAGACGGCGCGAAACTCGCCGGGACGCCCGTCAACGGTCCGCGAGCGCTCGATTTCGAGAAGTCATCCCACTCGCTGATTCTCGCCCTGCGCGAAGGGAATGCGGTCTACCGGATCGATCTCAAGCAACAGACGCTGCAGCACCTCGCTGGAACCGGCAAGTCGGGCTACGCGGGTGACGGTGGTCCGGCCAAGGCCGCGCTGCTGTCGGGACCAAAGGGTGTCGCTCTCGCACCGAACGGCGACATCTACCTCGCCGACACCGAGAGCCACACAATTCGCGTGATCCGTCGCAACTCGGGCGTGATCGAAACCATCGTCGGCGACGGAAAGAAAGGCAACGGCCCCGACGGCGACCCGCTCAAGTGCCGCATGGATCGTCCGCACGGCGTGTTCGTGGACAGCGCCGGAAACGTCTTCATCGGCGACAGCAACAATCACCGGGTGCGGAAACTGTCAGCGAAGTAAAACGGAATTCATTCCGTTCCTGCGCTGGACCGGCAATCGAACGGAATGAACTCCGTTCTACAACCGGGCTGGTTGCGGAAGTCTGCGGCGCACGGTTTAATTGTCGGCGACTTCCGATTTTTCTCTCGACTCTTGCACCAGGAGTGATTTGCATGCCCGCCCCCACCCATGTCGCCACCCGTTCAGCCCTCGCGGTACTGTTGTTCATGGCCTCCGTCACGGCCGCCTCGGCCGCTGACATTCGTTGGGAACGGATCAAGGTTGACGAAAGATTTCGTTCGGAAGGTGTCGCTGCGTTCGACGTGAACAAGGATGGCAAGATGGACGTCGTCACGCGCGAAGTGTGGTTCGAATCGCCCGAATGGAAGATTCACGAAATCCTCCCGCAGCAAGACTACAAGGACGGCGCGGCCAGTTACAGCCACAGCTTTGCCAACTGGGGACACGACATCAACGGCGATGGTTGGATTGACTTGATCGTGGTCGACTTCCCCGGCACGCCGTGTTACTGGCTCGAAAACCCGAAGAACAAGGACGGCCACTGGAAGCAGCACGAAATCTGGCACAGCGCGGCGGACGAGACGCCACTGTTCCTCGACGTGACGGGAGACGGCAAGCCGGAACTCATCATGGGTTCAGAGCCGGAGGGAATTGTCGGCTACCTCGAAATCCCGTCCGGCGACGCAGCATACAAAAAATGGGACTTCGTGCCGGTCAACCCAGGCAAGACGGACACCGATAAGCAACCGCATGGCACCTTCCGGTACTATCACGGCCTCGGCCTGGGTGATGTCAACAACGACGGTCGACAGGACATCGTGATCCCGCACGGATGGTGGGAGCAACCCGAAAAGCTGAAGCAGGGGCCGTGGAAATGGCACCCGCTCGCGTTGTCGAAGGACGGAAAGAGTTCGTTCCAAGCGGCGGACATTTATGTCCACGACCTCGATCTGGACGGCGACAACGACATCATGATGAGTTCCGCCCATCAGCTCGGCATCTGGTGGTTTGAGAACACCGGGACGAATGCCGAACCGAAATTCGAGTACCGCCTGATCAGCGAGATCGTCTCGCAGACCCACGCACTGCATTTCGCGGACATCAACGGCGACGGCCAGAAGGATTTGATCACCGGCAAGCGCTGGTGGGCGCACGGCCCGAAAGGGGACGTCAACCCCGACGCCGATCCCATCGTGGTCTGGTTCGAAATCCAACGCACGAAGGGCAGCCCGCCCAAGTTCATCCCGCACGTGATCGCCGAGAGTTCCGGCTCGGGAATCGGGACGCAATTCCTCGTGACCGATTTCAACGGCGACAAGCTCTTGGACATTGTCCTTTCGAACAAAAAGGGAACGAACGTCCTGATCCAACGCCGCGACACAAAGGCCGCGAAGTGACCCGTTGGTTGGGCTTCAGCCCGACCACACTCGTTGCAAATCTAGTTCTGAGGAATCTTAGCCACGGATGAAACACGGATGAAACACGGATTTCTGGAGATGAGTCTGCTCTGACCAGTTCTGTGTTTCATCCGTGTTTATCAGTGGCTTTTTCTTTTGAAAGGGATGCGATGCTGCGACGACGTGAGTTCCTCTCTCGAACGGGCGCTGCCGCCGGTGCGCTGCTTTGTCCAACACTGAGCCGCGCCGCTCCGACTGCCAACGGTAAGCACCGTCCGCGAGTGGCAGCCATCTTCACCGAGCTGCGGTTTCGCTCGCACGCTTTCAACATTCTCGAAAGCCATCTCGCGCCGTACCTGTTCAGCGGGAAATTGGTCGATCACGGCGTGGACGTCGTGTCGTTTTATGCCGATCAGTTTCCCGAAAACGACATGGCCCGCGACGTGTCGCGGACGTTTCGCATCCCGCTGTACGATTCGATCGCCGGTGCTCTCTATCGCGGCGGGAACGAACTCGCCGTCGATGCCGTGTTGCTCATCGGCGAGCATGGCGAGTATCCCGACAACGCGCTCGGGCAGAAGATGTATCCGCGCAAGCGATTCTTCGACGAAGCGGTCGCGGTCATGCAGTGCTCCGGTCGGTTCGTGCCGATCTTCAATGACAAGCACCTGTCGTACTGCTGGCCGCAGGCGCGGGAAATGTACGACGTGGCGAAGTGCCACGGCATTCCGTTCCTCGCCGGCAGCTCGGTGCCGCTCG
>JACRIH010000237.1 GCA_016235885.1 Planctomycetales bacterium
TACATTCCCCTGGCGACGCGGACATCGAGCGGCCGGTTCGGCTATCTGGCACTCCTGATGGACCTCTGCTCGCGGCGGATTGTGGGCTGGGAGTATGGGAACTCGATGAGCGAGGAGTTGGTGCTGGGAGCGCTGCGTCGAGCGATCCAGGAACGTCAGCCTGGTGTCGGATTGATCCATCACACCGATCGGGGTGGTCAATACGCCTCGCGCAGATACCGCGACATTCTGAGACGCTCGGTGATGCCCCAAAGCATGAGCGCCGCCGAAAGCTGCTACGACAACGCATTCATGGAATCGTGCTTCGGCACGGTGAAGAATCGTGCTTCGGCACGGTGAAGACGGAACTGGAACTGGTGGAATACGCGAACAGCTCCGAGGCGGTGCGGGAGTTGTCCAACTATATCCGCTACTACAACGGATCACGCCGCCATTCGTCGCTGGGATACGTTTCCCCAGCCGAGTTCGAGAGTCAACTGACCGCCCAGAAATAAGAGAATGGACTGTCCTCGCAATCTGAAGCACCTCAGCTGGCATTGATTCTTAATGCAATTGCAAAGCCAGAACTGAACTAATGACAAGACACGAATGTCAGGTGATGATTCCCTAGGGGGGTTGCTTCGGGGCAAATTACCAATGTCTGGAAAGTACCCGGCCAGATCTGTTGCAGCACAGACAATCGCGATTCGAGGATTAGCCTTCTTTCATCACAGCCAATCAGATTCAACGCATCGCGGTGAAGCTGGAGAACATGGTGGTGCCGCTCTACAGTCCAAGCCTCTGAAGCGGCACATGCGTACAAGAATAGTTTTAAGAAGAGGGATCGTGAAGCGCGGCAGATTCGGTCTGGTTTCTGTTGGCCCTGGATAGCTGCTTCGAGAATATCGGAGGCTTCTTCGTACTCGCGAACTATCTGATGGTGTCGAATTGAACTCATGGGAGGCGCGTGCCGATACGGAAGCATCCCATGACACGATGCAGGTCGTTGCGACGAACACATGACTTGGTTGTTTGTGTGACCGGTCGCAACGTCTTGCTTAATTCGTTGTCGCCACACCCGCAGCATGGTTACCAAGGTCCAAGATATGGCTTCAGCACTAACCAAGGTGTTTCTCTTCTCAAGAGAGACAAGCAGGGATTCGACAGTCTCATCGAATACGAAGAGTCTTGTTCGGTTTTTCTTCGTGAAGTCGCTGAGGTCTGGGTCATTAGCGAAGTCTTGACCTTGATCAAGAAGCTCGATCAACTGCCGTACTGGGAATTCGCTCCTCCTCAGCAGACGTGCGTTGGCACTCCAATCCTTATACGTTTCCTCATCACTCATTCGCTCTGCATTCAATGCCGATGCGAACTGCATCGCGAATACCTGCATTGCTCCAGCAAGATGCCAACACGCTCCGGCCGCCCGGCCGAGTTGTTGGGTCAAATGCGTTTCTGTTGAGATAGGGGTATTCATACGCCGGCTTCAATTCCAACATACTCCAAGCCGTCACGTATTCATTGAAACCGCCTAGCCACAGCAGGTTTTTGTGGCCGGAATAACAAGTAAAATCGGCAAAGTAGGGATGTTGGCTGGAACCCAGTCTGCATTCTCGTGCTGTTTCATCCGAGAGATTCGCGTTGACGAAGGTGCTTCTGTGATTCGACATCTCTTCGTTGGCGCGGCCGCTGTCGTCGAATCGCCCAGGGCTTACGCATCTATCTCTGGACACAACTGGCGTTTTGAGTGTAGCTTCCGGCACGGGCAAGATCGAGAAGTGCCGTGTGGAGACGGCCGGGTCTCGCGGTCAACACGAGCATGAGCCATGGACGGCGCAGCGCGGAGAGTTGTCGAAAGTTTCCAGACGTGTTTTGCAGACGTGGCCGACCCACGCGTGGCGGCGTCCTGTGACCATCAGTTGATGGACATTTTGGTCATCACGGTGCTGGCTGTGCTCAGCGGCGCGGATGACTGGACGGACATCGAGACCTTCGGCAAGTTGCGGCAGGAGTGGCTGAAAGCGTTTTTGGAATTGCCCAATGGCATTCCTTCGCATGACACGTTTTCCCCGAGTGCTGGGGTTGCTCGATCCGGGTGAGTTGACGACGGGGTTATTCCAGTGGACACGGGCGTTGCAGGCAGCCACGGGGGGAAAGTTGATCGCCATTGACGGCAAATCGCTGCGGCGGTCGTTTCGCAAAAAGTCGGGGTGGGATCAACTGCATCTGGTCACGGCATGGACCAGCGACAACGGCCTGACGCTGGGGCAGGTGGCGTGTGCAGACAAGTCGAACGAAATCACGGCCATCCCGCAATTACTGAAGCTGCTGAACTTGGAGGGCTGTCCCGTGACGATCGACGCGATGGGTTGTCAGACGGAAATCGCCGCACAAATCCGCGATCGGAAGGCGCATTACCTGCTGGCATTGAATGGCAACCAGTCCGGTTTTGCAGGCCGACATGCAGCACTTGTTCGAGCACGGCGCGGCGACCAATTTCTCCGGAATGAAACATGCCGTGCATCAAACCACGGAGACGGGACACGGTCGGTCCGACGAGCGTGCCTGTCACGTGGTGGAGATTCCCCCCGACCATCCCCGCCGGCGCGATCTCCGTACGCTGGTCGTCACGGTCTCACGGCGCGTCGTGAACGATCAGGAACATTGGGAATCGCGACTGTACATCAGCAGCCATCCGCCCCGCGCCCGACAACTGGCCGAGGCGGTGCGAAAGCACTGGGGCATCGAGAACGGACAGCATTGGGTGTTGGACGTCACGTTCGGTGAGGACGCTCGCCGCCAGCAACAACGTACCGGTGCCACCAACCTCGCCGCCGTCCGCCGCCTGGCTGTCAGCCAGCTACGCCAAGACACAACTCTGAAACGCGGTGCCAAGTGCAAACGCATGGCCTGTGCGCTCGATTCCAACTACCTCCTCCGCATCCTTCACAACGCGAAATTCGATGCGTAGGCCCTGTCGAATCGCCTGAGGATTAAGCATTTGTGGTATTCTGAACGGATCAGTCCCGACGAACGAAGTCTACACCGGCAAATTCAGCCTGATAATTCATCGCGCAGACTGCTTCAAATTCGCCACGTCCGCTAGCAGCCCGTCGAAGAATGAGTGTTTATTGAGCGAGTTGTAATTCCACGTGAAGCTGTGAGCGGTCGGTGACGGTTTGGCGTAGAAACGGTGGGACTTGTCTTCGCAGGCCAAGGATGGTTTGGAACAGCGACAGGGCA
>JACRIH010000238.1 GCA_016235885.1 Planctomycetales bacterium
ATGGACGCCTCGTCCGTGCATCCAAGACTTACACGGACGAGGCGTCCATGTTACGGGCTCCGTGCAGTCAAAAACTGCTCGACGGCTGCTGCGGCGCAAGGAAAGACCTCCGAGGTCTTGTGAGACTTCGAAGGTCGAAATTGAGTGGCGCTACCACACCTCTCCACTGCCCTCTCACCAAAGGTGAGAGGGAGTACGTCAGTCACAGTGTTGGCTTCTTCGCGGCCTGCTCCATTTGTTTCTTCTTGGCTGCCTTCTTTTTCTCGTCTTCATTGGCGAAGCGCGGGCCGCGTTTGGCATCCGCCATCCGACGGTCCATGGTGGCGTAGTCGGCGTTCGATTCTTTCCATTCCCAACCCATCGGGGCGCTCAGTTCACGTTCAGCGAGCAAGGCCCACGGGGTGCCGGCGTGTTCGTCCATGACGCGCTTCAACATCGCGGAAGACAACTTCTCCATCTTTTTGATGTCCGCCGATGCCTTGCTCATGTCCTTGGACGGGACCAGCTCCCATTGGTTACTACCTTTGGTCTGGAAGGGCTTGATCGAACCCTTCATCTCGGCCAGCATCACGTTGTACCCGTAGGCTCGTATGCGCATGGCTAGGGCGCGGCCATAAGCCAGATCGAAGGCGGCTTTCCACCGCGACTCCGTGATCTTCTCCCGTTCCTTTTCCCCCTGATTGAGGGTCGCCACCATTTCTTTCAGGCGGTAATCCAGAATGGCCAACGGACGTTGAGCCTCAGTGACCTGCTCGCGGAGCACATTGTCGGTGTCCGCCCGAAACGTCGTCTGTGGAATGGGGATGCCCTCCGCCTTGGTCTTCATCGCCGCTTCGATCAGAACCTGCTTGGCTTTGTTTTTCTTGATGTCGCGATCGATGTCGGCGACCGGCCGGTAGTCCGGTTGATAGTTTCGCATCGTGTTGAAATCAAATTGCACCGCCCGGTGCTGTTCGGCCGAGACGAGGTACAGGCCACCGGTTTCGCGGCACAACCGGGTCAAAGCCCACGGGCCGTAGCCCGATGACAGACGCTCCAAGCTGGGACCGCGAGCACCCCAGAACCCCAACCGCAAGGCTTCGGGATAGAGTGTTTCCGGACCCTGATCGATCTCCACGTCCCCCTCGTAATTGTCATCCTTCCAGAAAATGTGTCCGTGTTCGCGGCCGAACGGTGCCGCATGACCGACGACATAAAATTTGAGGCCATACCGCCGGGCGTTGGCAATCGCCGTTTCCATCTTCGCGTAGTCGTCGCCGCGTTCGTCGGTGATGATGATCGCGAGGATGTTCCGGCCCCCCTTGGTGTGCTGGTCGCGATACTTTTGTGTCACGGCATCGACAGCGGTGAAGATGTTTTCGACACCCGACTCGTCCGCGGGAATCTTCTTCACTTTCTCGATCAACGGTCGGATGTCGTCCACCGGGTCTTCGGTGATGAACTTGTAGTTCTTGCCCCAGTACATGACCGCCGTTTTCAGAGCTTTGTCGGCCCCGACATCGAGCGAGTCAAGTTGTTTGTAAACATTTTCGAAACGGTCAGCGATCGCCGAACGTTGCTCGCGCAGCGACAGTGACGCATCAAACATCCACACGACCAGCGTCTTTTTCTTCTCCAGCGAACCAGAGATTTCATACGCCAACCGGTCGATGGCTCCCACCGTGCTGCCGGGGCTTTCCGTGGATGGGCCATGCTGGCCGCCAGAGACGATTGCAGTCTGCAAGCTGTTTCCTTCCGGCTCGGGCATGACTTCGACGACTGGACCCGTTCCGCTGCCGCTCGTCGACGCGACTTCATCGGTCACCTGTCGGATGACGCCGGCGGTGCCGTTCTCGGTTCCCATCGACAGGGTGCCGGTGGAGAGCGAAAAGTTCGTGACTTCCGCCGTCGTTCCCACCTGGTCGTGGTTCATCACGGCATTGTCGAAATTGAGCGAGTCTTGCGAGACGTCCTCGGTCGTGCTCTCGATGGCCCCTTCGCTCTTCGTTTCGACCACGAATTTGACGCACATCAACGCGGCGATCAGGGCCAGATGGGCCGCGAGGCTCACGCCCCAAGCGGGGACGTCCGACATCTCGCGGAGACGCGACATCCAGTCACCGGACGATGTCGATGACTTCTGCATCGCGGGAGCCGGCTTGGGAGCGGGCGTTGCGGACACGACCGGGGTTGCTGCCACGGGCGCGGAAACCGACGCCGCCGGTTCATCATCAAACTCCATGCTGAAAACTTTTCCCTGAGCCACCGACGTGGCAGGTTCTTCGTCGTCGAACGACATCGTCATCGCGGGGCCGCGAGCTGCCGCTGGGCGAGCCGCATCAGAGGGACCATTGCCGAACGGGAATTCTTCCGACTGCGATTTCACGGGCTGACTCCTTGAGCAGTGCCAGAGAACGAGCGACCAACAACCGTTCACAAACCTCGCGGCCCAGCGGGAGTGGTTCGGCTGACGAAGTATATCTCGCCGAAATTGCATCGGCAATTCGAGTCGCTTCGATGAGAGGCGGAACAGGGGTTTTATTGAGGCTTTACCCAAACGGTGTGAGTCGGATAAGGTGCGGCCCTTTGTGAGGTATTCCTGCCGAAAAGGACCGGATGATGAAGTCGAAAACGACGTGGGGTTGGTGGTGCTGGTTGTTCGTTTTTCCGGTGATCGGACTGGCGGACGATGGAGCAGCCGGGACGGCGACCGGTTTCCGGCCGCTGCTCGAAAAGCACTCGCGGCAGACGTTCGATGCCGTCGCGAAGTACGTGACCGAGCGCCCGCAGGCCGACGACGCCGAGCAGGCGTTTCCGTGGCTGTTCGAGACCGCGACGGCTCACGGCTGGGAAGCTGACAGCTTGAAACTTGCCGAAACGTATCTCCAGCGAATGGGTTCGCCCGCCGCCACACGCCTGGCCGCACAGCAGGTGTTCGCGGTGGGAAGCATCCGTGCCAACCGAGTCAGCGAGGGGGTTGCCGCGTTTGAATCGCATCTTGCTTCGGCGCGGTTCCAGATCAATTTCCGAACGCTCGATTTCGCGCATGCGGTTTCGGCGGAAGCCCGCATCGCCGGCGATTTGCCCGCCGCCCGGTCGGTGTATCAGCGGCTGTCGACACTGCCGCTTATCAACCCAGCCATCAGCGACATCGCGGAAGGACGTCTCGGCCGACTGGAATTGTTTGGCCAGCCCGCGCCGCAACCGAGCGTGGCGGACCTCGACGGAAAATCCGTGAGTTGGGACGACTACCGCGGCAAGGTGCTGGTGCTCGACTTCTGGGGGACCAACTGCCCACCGTGTCTGGCGGAATTCCCCGAGATGAAACGGCTGTACCGCGATTTTCACGACCGCGGGCTGGAAGTGCTGGGGATCAGTTTCGACGAGACGCCTGGAATCGTCGAACACTTCCTCTCACGCCCCGAGCAAAAACTCCCGTGGCGAATCGCGATGAACGACACGCCGAATGGGAAAGCCAGCCAACGCTTCCGCGTGCAAACGATCCCCGCGCTATTTGTCGTCGATCGTGAGGGCAAGATCGCACAGGTGGATGTGTATGGTCGCAACCTCCGTCGAACGATTGAACGGTTGTTGGAAAAGGAAAAGTAGCCCTGTCGCTCCGCGACAGGAATGCCGAATGCGTCAACGACGTCGTTTGTAGCTGAGTGTTGAAGAGGCATTCCGCGTCGTCTGGAGACTTGGCTGTCCTGTCGCGGAGCGACAGGGCTACTTCGCCGCTCTACCAATTCACCACTCCCTGCATGTTCCAGTCACAAACCACGCTTCGGATGGACGACGGAATCGAACTGTGCGTGCAGCAGTTTCGTCCGACCGCCGCACCCGCCTCGCGGACATTGTTGATCGTGCATGGTCTGTGTGTTCACAGCGGACGCTACTCGCATGTCGCCCGTGCGGCGGTTGAGCGAGGTTGGAATGTGATTGTCCCCGATTTGCGCGGGCACGGGCACTCGGGAGGCGTCCCCGTGTTCGTCGACCGGTACACCCGCTACCTCGAAGACCTTGACCAATTGTGCCGTCAACTCGCGCTGGCTCCGTCGTCGTTGGCGATGCTGGGTCACAGTCACGGTGGGTTGATGTTGATCCGCTACCTGCAAACGCGGCCCGCCGCAGCCGCAGCCCTCGTGTTGTGCTCACCGCTGCTCGGACTTTCCCTCCCCATTCCGGCACTGACATTGATGTGGGGTCGCCTGCTGGCACTGGTCTGGCCGACAGCCCGAATGCGGACGCGAGTGAATCCCGACGACCTGTCGCACGACACCGCCTACCTCGCCGAGCGCAAGACCGATTCGCTGATCCATCGCATCATCACCGTCGGCTGGTTCGTCGAAGCCGAACAGGCCATGCAAATCGCCAACGCCACCGCCGCCGCGCTCACCGTCCCGCTGTTCGTCCTGCAAGGAGCCGACGACCACGTGGTCGATCCCCTCGCGGCACAACGCTGGACCGAAGCGGTCAGCAGCCCGGACAAGGCATTCTCGCTGCTTCCCGATCATCTGCACGAACTGCTGCACGAAACCGACCGCGATGCCACGCTCGCGGATATCTTCGACTGGTTGGAATCGCGAGTTCCGCGTCGATGAAATCCACGAGCGGCGCTTGACAAGAATGTAGGGTGGGGCGAGGCACGAGACACACCAACCAATGCGTGGAGAATGAGCCGATCCGGTGGGGCTCGTGCCTCGATCCATCTACAGAACTGATTGACAATAGAATCCGCCGCATGTTGCTTCCCGAACTCTACGCCCTACAGGATCGATACGGCTGGCTGCCGGAGGCCGAACTGCGCCGGTTGGCTGAGCGGTTGTCGATCCCGCTGCGGCGCGTGTTCGAAATCGTGGGCAGCTATCCGCTGTTTCGGATCGACAAGCCGCCGCCTCGCGTGTTGGTTCGCGTGTGCCATGATCCCGTATGCCAACTTCACGGCTCTGTAGAACTCCGCGAGAGCCTGAAGCAAATCGCCGTCGAACTCGGCGAGCAGCAGGTCGAAGTCGAAACCACAGGCTGCCTCGGTCAGTGCGACCGCGCTCCGGCCGTCTCGATCAATCACCACACGTTGCGTGGTCTCGATCCCACGGAATTGCGCCGGCTCGTTCGTTCGGTCGCGGCTGGCGAGCGGTTGTCGCCTCAGCGTGCTGACAATTCGCCACTCGATTGGCAGATCGATCCGTATCGCGGCCAGCCAGGCTACGAAGCGCTGCGCCGATTCCTGCAAGCTCCCGATCCCGTGTCGGTTCTGCGTGAATTAGAACTCGCGAACCTGTGTGGAAGCGGCGGACTTGGCTCATTGATCGCGGTGAAGTGGCAAGCAGTTCGTGATGCCGCCGGAACCGAAAAGGTGGTCATTGCCAATGCGCACGGCGGCGAACCGGGATCGGTGAAAGATCGCGAACTTCTCCGGCGTGCTCCGCACGTGGTGCTGGAAGGGTTGCTGCTGGCCGGGTTGGTGACCGGTGCAACTCGCGGGATTCTATTCGTGCGCCACGATTACCTCGACGAATTGGAATCGCTGCACGCCGCGCTCGAATGGGCAGAGCGATCCGGACTGTGCGGCGAAACGGCGAGCGTCCTCGGCCGTCCATTCCCGGTCGAACTGTTCATCAGCCCCGGCCATTTCGTATCGGGTGAACAGACCGCGCTGTTGGAACTTCTCGAAGGCCGCCGTGGCGAACCGCGCGTCACGCCTCCCGATCCGACCACGCACGGCCTGCACGGTCAGCCCACGCTGATCCAAAACGTCGAAACGCTCGCGTGGGTGCCG